>JBJMQJ010000125.1:0-4773 GCA_045802765.1 Myxococcales bacterium | reverse complement strand
GGTGCGGCTACCGCCCTTCAAGCGGCGCGCGCGCCCCGAGCCGGGGATGCGGCTGCACATGCCGCCCGTGCGTGAGCCGGAGCCGGTGCACGCCGATTCGCCCGTCTCGGAGTGACGTTCAGCGAAGCAGCGCGGGCCACCAGCGGAACCCGCAGCGGCAGGCAGCCCCATCGCAGAAGCTCGAAACCTCCAGCGTTCCGTCCCTCCCCCGCTGCTCATGGGCGGCGGGGAACCAGTCGGTCAGGGCAGGTCGGGCGCCTTGATGTACGTCGGCGCGCCCGTCAGGGACTCGAGGAACGCCTGCAGCGCCTTGCGGTCCCGGGCGGAGAGGCGGTTCGGCTTGAGCTTCTCGTCGCGGTTGGGATTCTTCATCCCGCCCTTGACCATGAAGTCGATCGCGTCCGAGAGCGAGCCCACGCTGCCGTCGTGGAAATAAGGCGCGGTCTTGGCGATGTCGCGCAGCGTGGGCGTCTTGAACTTCCCGTCGTCCTTCGCGTCCTTGGTGGCGTCCATGCGCCCGTGGTCCCGCTCCGCCTCGGGTTTGTCGTACCCGACGCCCACGTTATGGAACTCGGCGTCCGTGTACAGCGGTGGCACGTGGCAGAGAGTGCAGCGCGCGTTCTGGAATACGCGATAGCCGCGCCGAGCCTCCATCGAGACCGCGTCACCCTCGCCCTGCTCGAACTTGTCCCAGGAAGCGTTGCCCGTCTTCAGCGCGCGCAGGAACGCCGCGAGCGCCATGGGCACGTTCTTGCCGGTCGCGTCCTCCTTGAACGCGCGCTGGAAGCGCGCGCGGTAGCCGGCGATCGCGTTCAGCTTCGCCGCCGCCGCGTCGGGCTCGGCGCCGAGCTGCCCCTTCCACGCCGCGGCCGAGACGGCCTCCAGCGTCGGAGCTCGCCCGTCCCAGTAGAACGAGTGGGCATAGGCGGCGTTCTCCATCGTCGGCGCGTTGCGCTTGTTGGGGCCGCCGCCCACCTTGGGATCGGTGGCCTTGCCGCTCGTCCATGCCTGCTCCGGATGGTGGCAACTCTCGCAGGACATCGACCCGTCCTTGGAAAGCCGCTTGTCGAAGAAGAGCTGGTAACCCAACGACACCTTCTCCGCAGTGGTGGGGTTCTCGGGAGGCTCCTCCACGGCCGGCAGGAACATCGGCGTGTCCGCGATGGGCGGCGCGGGCGGCAGTTTCTGCAGCTCCTCGGCGATGTCGGCGGCCGCCGTGCCCGCCGCGGAGACGGCCTTCGCTCCTGCGTCCGCGACCGAGCGCCCCGCTTCCGATGCGCCCTGGGCGACGCTCTGCGCCGCCTCCTTCGCGCCTGCGCCGACGTTCCGCCCCGCCTCCGAGGCGCCCTGCTTGATCCCGCCGACCACGTCCTGACCTGCGTCGGCGGCGGTCTGCTGGCCCGCGTCGGCCGCGTCGTTCACCGCGCGCCGCGCGCCGGCGTCCTCGCTACCGATCGCGCTGCCGCCCGGCTCGTTGGAGGCCTGGGACCCCGCATCGACCCGCTGCCCGCCGGCTTCCCGCGTCGCCTCCGGCACGGGCTTGGGTTGCGCCTGCGAGCATGCGGCGGCGAGAAGCGCGGCGACGATCGGGATGCGCATGGCGGTCTCCCTGCGAACGAGAGCGGCGGCACCGTATCTCATTTCCATTCGACCTTCACGATGGTCAGCTCCACCTCTCCGGCCGGCCTGCGGACGCGCACGGTGTCGCCTTCGCCCTTCCCCAGAAGCGCTCGCCCGAGCGGCGCCTCGTAGCTGATGCGGCCCGGACCGAGCTCCTCGGACAGCTCGTCGCCTCCGACGATCTGGTAGGTCGCCCGCTGTCCGTCCTCGTCGTCCACGGTGACGGTGGCGCCGAAGAAGGCGCGGTCGACCGGCTCGCGCGCGGCAGGGTCGATCACCTCGAACGACTCGAGCATCTTCTGCAGCCGGTGGATCTTCGCGTCGATCTCGCGCAGCTTCCGCTTGCCCAGCTTGTACTCGTAGTTCTCGCTGCGATCGCCGTGCGCCGCGGCCACCGCCACCTCCTGGGTGACGCGCGGCCGCTCTTCGTGGAGGAGCACGCGGAACTGCTCGCGCAACCGCTCGAACCCCGCCTTGGTGATGTAGCGCTTTCCAGGCGGCGGACCCTTCATGCGCCTTCCTGTTGCCTCAAGAGGCGGAACGCGGCAACCTCGCCGCCGAATGTCGACCGCGATCACGCAGGGGATCCGGATCACCGTGAAGAGCCGTTTCCTCCCGGAGCAGTCCGGAGCGGGCCGCTTTGCCTTCGCGTACACGGTGCGGATCGAGAACCTCGGGCAGGTCAGCGCGCAGCTGAAGAGCCGCCACTGGATCATCACCGACGGGAACGGCAAGCGCGAAGAGGTCCGCGGCGAGGGCGTGGTCGGGAACCAGCCGATGCTCCGGCCCGGCGAGCAGTTCGAGTACACGAGCGGGGCGGTGCTCAAGACCCCGCACGGCTCGATGCACGGCACCTACCGCATGGTGGCGGAAGACGGCCGCCAATTCGACGCCGAGATCGCGGCCTTCCCGCTCACGCAGCCCGGCTCGGTGAACTAGGTTCATCGCTGGAGGAGGCATGGCCGAGCTGAGCGACCGCCTCAAGAAGCTGACCGAGGCGCTGCGGCCGCTGCATCTCGCGCTCACCAAGGAAACCCAGATGGCGTACGAGCGCCAGCACGGTCCGGTGCAGGGCCCCGGCGAGCTCCTGCAGCTGCTCATCAGGCACCCTGACTTCGCCTGGCTGCACCCGCTCTCCGAGCTGATGGCGGTGGCGGACGAGCTGCTCGACCCCCGCCGGGAGGTTCCGGTGGCTCCGGAGGAAGCGGCGGTGGTGCGGAACCAGGTCGAGCGGCTGCTGCTGCAGGACGAAAGCTTCTCGCCACGCTACCGCGACGTGCTGCAGCAAAGCCCCACGGCGGTCATGGCGCATTCCGCGGTGCGCGATGCGCTCAAGGGCCTCGCCGAGGCAGTGCGCTAGGACGCCCGATCGGCGTCCGGGCAGCGGCGCGTTCCCGGGCGCCGATGGCGAGTGTCTAAGTCGTGCACAGCCGGACGGGCGAGCCGAAGGTCGGAGCGCAAAAAATTCGTCCAAAGCGCACCTGTCCAAGTGTACAAGTGTGTATCCCCGGGGAAGCCCCCCCTTTTCGTGAGGAATGACATGAACTTGCGCCGTTCGGTAGCGCCGCTCGCCCTCGCAGTCGTCGCCGTCGCCTGGACCTCCCCGGGGTCCGCTGCACCCGCAGCCCCGACGGCGCTTTCGCCCGCCGATGGCGCGGCGCTACTCGAGCCGTTCACCATCTCCTGGTCCGCCGTGAGCGATCCGAGCGGGATCGTCGCGTACAACTGGCAGGTCAGCCCGTCGTCGAGCTTCAACCCCGTGGTCCTGCAGAACTCCACGATGGGACCCACCCAGGACACCGTCAGCGGCCTCGCCAACGGCACGTATTTCTGGCGCGTCCAGGCGGTCAATTCGACGGCCCAAGGCGCGTGGTCGCAGCCGCGCAGCTTCACCGTCAACGGCGTCGGAGCGGGCGCGCCGGGAACACCGACGCTGTCGCCCACCAAGGCATATTCGACCTTCCATCCCTACGAGGTCATGACCTTCAACTGGAGCGCCGTCCCGGGCGCCGCGTCGTACTTCCTCGAGGCGGCGACCGACCCGAACTTCCCGGTGCTCACGCGCATCCAGTTCGACAACATTCCCAACACGACGTACTCGTTCGCGAACGCCGACAGCCTGCAGGGCAACTTCTGGGCCCGGGTCTACGCGGTGGACGCGAATGGCGTCTTCAGCGCGCCGTCGAACCTCATCACGTTCTCCGTGTTCTTCAACAATCCGATTGGGCCGCCGCCCATGCCGCTCTCGCCCGCCAACGGGTCGGCGCTGACGCTGCCCATCACGCTGAAATGGTCCGATGTCCCCAATCCCCAGCCGAGCGGCTACCAATTGCAGATCGCCACCGACTCGAGATTCAGGAACGTCGAGGAATTCGACGCGCAGCTGAACGACCCCACCCGCACCGTGGTTTCGCTGCGACCCGGGACGAAGTTCTGGCGCGTCCGCTCGATCCAGGGAGACTCCTCGCCCACCACCGGAGCGTATACCGCCTGGTCGGCGACGGGGTCGTTCACGGTCAGCTCGGCGCCGCCCACGCCGGTGTCGGTCACGGCGACGAACAATCCCCTCTTCAGCGGCGAGGGGACGTGGATCGCCGTGCAGCTCACCGCCGCCGTGCCCTCCGGCGGCGCCTCGATCGCGCTCGCCAGCTCGAATCCGGCCGTCGTTCCCTTGCCGGCGTCGGTCGCCATGCCCGGCAACATGGCATGGACCCAGTTCACCGTGCAGACCGGACAGGTGACGGCGGCGACGCCGGTGACGCTCTCGGCGACGCTCAACGGCAGCACCGCTTCCCTGCAGCTCACGGTGCAGCCTCCGTCGCTGCAGTCGATCTCGTTCTCGCCGTCCACCATGAGCGGCGGCGCCGACGCGAGCGCGACGGTGATGCTCAACGGGCAGGCCCCGGCGGGCGGAGCGGTGGTGAGCCTGTCGAGCGATTCTCCGGCGGTGAAAGCGCCGGCGAGCATCACGGTGGCTCCGGGAAACTTCTCCGCTTTCTTTCCGGTGCCGACCAGCGCGGTCGCCGCGCCGACCACGGCCACCGTCACCGCGAGTTGGAACGGCGGCAGCGCGCAGGGACAGCTCAAGTTGGTCCCGCAGCCGCAACCCAGCGCCCTGAGCTTGTCTCCGACCTCGACGGTCGGCCAGAGCGG
>JBJMQJ010000124.1:0-4034 GCA_045802765.1 Myxococcales bacterium | reverse complement strand
GGCCCCTTGCAGGAGGTCGCCATCCACGAACGCATCGACGAGCGCCGTGCCCCGGAGCTGCTCCACCGGGACCACGGCGCCGGACACGATCATGTTCAGCGCGGCCTCGAGCCCGATCGCGCGCGGGAGCCGCTGCGTGCCGCCCGCCCCCGGCAAGAGGCCCAGCTTCACTTCGGGCAGCCCGACCTGCGCACCCACCGTCGCGACCCGGTAATGCGAGCCGAGCGCCAGCTCCAGCCCGCCGCCCATGGCCATCCCGTGGATGGCGGCGATCACGGGTTTGCGGCCCGTCTCGATGGCGCGGATGACGGTGCGCAGCGTCGGCTCGGCGATCATCTTCGGCGTGTTGAACTCGCGGATGTCGGCGCCGCCGGAGAACCCGCGTCCTGCGCCGATCAGCACCACGGCCTTGACGGCGGGGTCCGCCTCGGCGCGGTCGAGCGCATCGAGGATCCCTTTGCGCAGCTCGTAGCCGAGCCCATTGACCGGCGGGTTGTCGAGCGCGACGACTGCGATGGGTCCCCTCGTCGACCAGGTCGCGGCGCTCATGCGATCTCCTTCCGTGCGGCCGTCTCGCGCACGAACCTTTCCAGGTGGTGCTCGGTGTCGCCGAGCGAGAGCTCGATGGCGGTGAGGCGCTTGAAATAATGTCCGACGTGCAGCTCGTCGGTCATTCCCATTCCGCCGTGGATCTGCACCGCCTCCTGCGCCACCTTCCGGCAGGCCTGCCCGATCACCACCTTGGCAGCGGAGATGGCTCGGCGCCGCTCGGCCGGGTCGGAATCCGTGGCGCGGATCGCCGCGAGATAGCTCATCGACCGCGCCTGCTCGACGTGGATGAGCATCTCCACCATGCGGTGCTGCAGGGCCTGGAACTTCCCGATGGGGACGCCGAATTGCTTGCGCGTCTTCGCGTATTCGACCGTCGAGTCGAGAAGCGCCTGCAGCGCGCCGACCGCCTCGGCGCAGATCGCCGCGACGCCGAGGTCCCAGGCCGCCGCGATCGCCTCGAACGCGCCGCCCTCCGGGCCGAGCAGGCCACCTGCCGGGACGCGCACGTCGCGGAGCGAGACGTCGGACGCGCGCTGCCCGTCCAGCGTCCGGTAGGCGTGCAGCGAGACGCCGGGCGCGGCGCGCGGGACGATGAACAGCGAGATTCCGCGCGCATCGGTTGCCCCTCCCGAGGTGCGCGCCGAAACCAGCAGCACGTCCGCCGCGGCCGCGTGCAGCACGGGCGCCTTGCCGCCGTTCAGGACGAAGCCGTCCCCGGAACGCGCCGCCGTAGTCGCCACGCGGGCCAGGTCGTCGCGCGCGCCGGGCTCGGCATGAGCGGGCACTGCGATCCTCTCGCCGGCCGCCATCGCGGGGAGCAGCTCCTCCTTCTGCGCAGGCGAGCCCAGGTCGCGGATCAGCGCCGTCGCCAGGATGGCGCTCGGAAGGTAGGGCTCGAGCAACAGGCCGCGGCCGAGCGCGTTCATGGTCAGCATGGTCTCCACGCTGGCGCCGCCCATGCCGCCCTGCTCCTCCGGCACCTGCAGCCCGAGCAGGCCCAACTCGGCCAGCTTGGCCCAGATCTCCCGGCTCCATCCGTCCTTCGAATCGAGCGTCCGCTCGCGCGCGGCAAACGAATATTCCTTGGCGACGAAGCGCTGCACGGCGTCGTTCAAGAGCCGCTGCTCCTTGGTCAGGTCGAAGTCCATTAGAGCCCCAGAATGGTCTGCGCGATGATGTTCTTCTGGATCTCGTTGCTGCCGCCGTAGATCGACGTCTTGCGCAGGTTGCAGTAGTGGGCGCCGAGCGACGGCTCGCCGCGCTTCTCTTCCTCCACCTCCGGGAACCGGAGCGCGTTCGTACCGGCCGCGCGCATCATCAGCTCGGAGATCGCCTGCTGGATCTCCGTCCCCTTGATCTTGAGCAGCGACGCCTCGGGGCCGGGGGCGCGGCGCTCCTTCTCCGCGGAGACGACGCGGAGATTCGTGATCTCCAGCGCCATCAGATCGATCTCCACCTGCGCGATCCGCGCCGCGAACGAAGGGTCCTCGATGAGGGGGCGGCCGTCCTTCAGCTCGGCGGCGGCGATGCGCTTGAGGCGCCGCAGCTCGCGCTTGGAGATCGCCACGCCGGCGATGTTGGTGCGCTCGTGCCCGAGAAGGAATTTCGCGTAGGTCCAACCCTGGTTCTCCTTGCCGACCAGGTTCTCCGCCGGGACCCGCACGTCCTCGAACCAGACCTCGTTCACCTCGTGCTCGCCGTCCATCAGGATGATCGGGCGCACCGTGATGCCCGGTGTCTTCATGTCGATGAGCAAGAACGAGATGCCCTGCTGCGCCTTCGCCGCAGGGTCGGTGCGCACCAGGCAGAAGATCCAGTCCGCGTGGTGCGCGAGCGTGATCCAGGTCTTCTGGCCGTTCACCACGTAGTGGTCGCCTCGCCGCTCGGCGCGCGTCTTCAGCGAGGCCAGGTCCGAGCCCGAGCCCGGCTCCGAGTAGCCCTGGCACCACCACTCTTCTCCCGACGGGATGCGCGGCAGGAAGCGGCGCTGCTGCTCGGCGTTGCCGAACGCCATGATCACCGGCCCGACCATCTTGAGGCCGAACGGCGACAGGCCGGGCGCGCCGGCACTGGCCGCCTCCTCTTCGAAGATGAACTGCTCGACCGGGCCCCAGCCCGGGCCGCCGAACTCCTTTGGCCAATTCGGAGCGCCCCAGCCGTGCGCGTGGAGGATGTGCTGCCAGCGGGCGAACTCCGTCCAGGGCACGCGCACGCCGCGCAGCGCCTTGTCGCGCGTCTCCGCCGGGACGCTCGCGCGCAAGAATGCCCGGGCTTCCTCGCGAAACGCCTGCTCCGCCGCCGTGAAGTCGAGGTCCATGGGCTCTCCGCCAGGGCCGAACATCCTGACACGTCCGGGGCCGCCGTTGTACCGCCGCCGGATCCATGATTGGTAGGCTTCGTTCACCCGCGCAGGAGGCGGCGATGGATTTCGCCTACTCGGAACGGACCAGGGCGCTGCAGGCGAAGGTCAGCCGGTTCATGGACGAGAACGTCTATCCGGCCGAAGAACGGTTCTTCGCCGAGGTGCAGGAGAACCGGCGCCGCGGGAACCCGTGGGTGCCGACCCGGGTCGTCGAGGAGCTGAAGCAGAAGGCGCGGGGACAGGAGCTTTGGAACCTATTCCTTCCCGAGTCGGAGTACGGCGCCTCGCTCACCAACCTGGAGTACGCGCCTCTCTGCGAGATCATGGGGCGCTCGCCGATCGGCCCCGAGGCGTTCAACTGCAGCGCGCCGGACACGGGCAACATGGAAGTGCTGGTGCGCTACGGGTCCGCGGAGATCCGCAAGCGCTGGTTGGAGCCGCTCCTGCGCGGCGAGATCCGCTCGGCGTTCGCGATGACAGAGCCTGCCGTCGCGTCGTCCGATGCGACGAACATCCAGGCGCGCATCGAGAAGCAGGGCGACGAGTACGTGATCAGCGGGCGCAAGTGGTGGACCTCGGGCGCGAACGACCCGCGTTGCAAGGTGCTCATCTTCATGGGAAAGACCGACCCGAACAACCCGGATCGGCACCGGCAGCAGTCGATGATCGTCGTGCCGATGGACTCGCCGGGGATCCAGGTGCTGCGCCACCTGCCGGTGTTCGGCTACGACGACGCGCCGCACGGCCACGCGGAGATCGTCTTTGACCACGTCCGCGTGCCGGCCTCGAATCTCTTGCTCGGCGAAGGGCGCGGCTTCGAGATCGCCCAGGGGCGCCTCGGCCCCGGCCGGATCCATCACTGCATGCGACTCATCGGAGTTGCCGAGCGCGCGCTGGAGAAGATGTGCCGGCGGACGACGAAGCGCGTCGCCTTCGGGAAGCCGATCGCCGAGCAGACGGTCACGCTCGAGCGCATCGCCGATGCGCGCATCGCGATCGATCAGGCGCGCCTTCTGGTGCTGAACGCCGCGTCCATGATGGACACGGTGGGCAACAAGGCCGCCGCGAAGGAGATCGCGATGATCAAGGTGGCGGCCCCGCTCATGGCCTGCCAGGTCCT
>JBJMQJ010000123.1:0-12422 GCA_045802765.1 Myxococcales bacterium | reverse complement strand
AGGATTTCCTCCTCTCGCGCTACCACATGTTCCTCTCGGTGTACTTCCACTATGCCTCCGTCGGGTACGAAGTGCTGCTCCAGCGTTACTGCGACACGAGCGGCGGCGAGTACCAGCTCCCCGCCGACGTGGACGAGTACCTGCAGCACGACGACGTGGCGCTGCTCGCGGCGCTGCGCGCGTCGAAGAATCCCTGGGCGCGCCGCATCGTGCGCAGGAACGGCTATCGCCTCCTGGTCGAGGTGGGCCCCGCGCTGGATGCCGGCGCTACCGCGCAGCTCGAAGAGCAGCGCGCCCGGCTGGAGGAAGCCGGCGTCGATTCCTTCACCACCTTGTCCCGCGGCATCCTCTCCACGTACGGCAGGGAAGCGACCTTGTACGTGCGGTCGCCCCGCGGCGAGGTGCCGATCGCCGAGTACACGCCGCTTTACGAACGGTATGCCGAGGCAGCCAATCTCGCCCGGCTCTACGCGCCGCCGGAGCGGTTCGAAGAGGCGCGCCGGATCCTCGGTGTGTAACCGAATGCACCCGGGGTGATAGGCGGTCGTCGGCGCTCAGGTGGGCTTGGCGGCGGCGGTGTGGGCCTCCCGCGTGCGAGCGAGCGGATGGTAGAGTGCCCGCCGTGGACGGGCTTCAAGAAAGGGTGCGGAAGCTCGGCGGCATCCTCGACGTCGCGAAGGCGCTGGTCGCCGAGCGCGATCTGGATCGCCTGCTCAAGCTCATCGTCCTGGCCGCGTCCCGCGTCGTGGAGGCGGACCGCTGCTCGCTGTTCCTCGTCGACCGCGAGCGCAACGAGCTGTGGAGCAAGGTCGCGCAGGGGGTCGGCACGCGCGAGATCCGGTTCCCGATGGGAAAAGGGATCGCCGGAACGGTGGCGCAGACCAACGTTCCGGTGAACATCCCCGAGGCGTACGCGGATCCGCGCTTCAACGCCGGCGTCGACAAGGAGACCGGCTACCGCACCAAGAGCATTCTCTGCGTCCCCATGCGCTCGCTGGAAGGCGAGGTGGTGGGGGTCTTGCAGGCGCTCAACAAGCGCGGCGACGGCCCCTTCACCGAGGAGGACGAGGAGCTCCTCTCGGCGCTGGGCGGCCAGGCGGCGGCGGCCATCAACAACGTCCTGCTGCACCAGGAGATCGAGCAGCTGTTCGAAGGGTTCGTCCGCGCCAGCGTGGTGGCGATCGAGTCCCGCGATCCCACCACCGCCGGTCATTCCGGCCGCGTCGCGCGGCTCTCGGTCGGTCTGGCGGACGCGCTCCCGCGCGCGGAGAGCGCGGCGGGGAGGTGGCGCGGCTCGCAGCTCTCCAGCGACGAGCGGCAGGAGCTGCGCTACGCGGCGCTGCTGCACGACTTCGGCAAGGTGGGCGTGCGCGAGAACGTGCTCGTCAAGGCGAACAAGCTGGAGCCGGACGAGCTGGAGATCCTGCGCGGCCGGTTCGAGACGCTGCTCGCGCAAGAGGAGCTGAACGCCGAACGGCGCAAGGTGCAGGTGCTGCTCGAGAAGCCGAAGAAGGCCAAGCCGCTGATGGCCGAGATCGACGGGCAGCTGGAGGCCAGGCGTCGCGAGCTGACCGGCATGTTCGAATTCGTCCTCTCGTGCAACCGTCCCACCATCCTGCCGGAGGGCATTTTCGACCGGCTGGACGATATCGCGCGCCTCACCTACGAGAGCCCGCTCTCGCGCGAGCAGCGGCCGTTCCTGCGCGAGGAGGAAGTGGTGAAGCTCTCCATCCGCAAAGGATCGCTGACCGAGACGGAGAGGCGTGAGATCGAGTCGCACGTCACCCACACCTTCCGCTTCCTGCAGCAAATCCCCTGGACGCGCACGCTCAAGCGGGTGCCGGACATCGCCTACGGGCACCACGAGAAGCTGACCGGCAACGGGTATCCGCGCAGCCTGAAGGAGCCGCAGATCGCGCTGCCCACGCGGATGATGACCATCAGCGACATCTACGACGCGCTCACCGCCTCCGATCGGCCGTACAAGCGCGCGGTGCCCAAGGAGAAGGCATACGACATCCTGGGCGACGAGGCGAAGCGCGGCGAGGTCGACGCGGACCTCCTGCGCGTCTTCATCGAAGCGGACGTCCCCGGCCGCGCGCCCGAAGAGCCATGACAAGGCGTTTCACGCGGAGGAGGGGAGAAGAAGGGAAGCAAGCGGAGGCCGCGTTTTTCAAAAACAACTCCGCGCCCCTCCTTTTCCGGCGCGCTCCACGTGAAACGCTTTTAGGTCAGCGTCGATTCGATTAGCGGGCGGCTGTCTTGCGCGCCTTCTCGAACTCGTCTCCGGGCGTCCACTGCGGCATCGCCGGCGTGTTCGCCACCCGGAGACCGACCACGAGGTCGAGCTGCGCGTCCTGGACGGCCCCGGAGAGGTCCCAGTCGCCGTGGTACTCGTCGCTGACCTGGTGGTAGTCGCGCTTCTCGTACTGCTCGTGCACCTGCTGGCCCCAGCCGGGCGGCCGCCCGACGAAGCTCGGCCCTCCGCGCGCGTACACGACCGGGACGCCGACGCGCGCCAGCTCGAACTGGTCGGAGCGATAGAACGCGCCGCGGTCCGGGAACGGATCGCCGTGCACCGACCGGCCCTGCTCGGCGGCGACCTCGCGGACCACCGCGTCGAGCGAGGACTTGCCTAGCCCAAGCAATGCCACGTCCGTGGTCCGGCCCCACTTGTTGATGCTGTCCGCGTTGATGTTGGCGGCGATGCGGCCCGCTGGCACCACCGGATGCTGCGCGAACCACTTCGAGCCGAGCAGGCCCTGTTCCTCCGCGGTCACGAAGACGAAGAGCAGCGAGCGCTTGGGCGGGGCCTCCTTCGCGGCGCGCGCGATGGCGAGCATGAACGCGCAGCCGGAGGCGTTGTCGAGCGCGCCGTTGTAGATGCCGTCCTTGCCGGCCGGCACGTTCGCGTCGCGCCCGAGGTGGTCCCAGTGGGCGGTGAACACGACCGCCTCGTTCTTGAGCTGGGGATCCGTTCCCGGGAGCACGCCGACCACATTGGCGCTGGGCGTGACCTTGCGCTCGATGGGCATGTCGAACGAGGTGCGCACTCCCATCGGCACCGGGCGGAAGGACTTCTGCTGCGCATCGGCGCGCAGCTTTTCGAGGTCCAGGTTGGCGAGGCCGGCGAGGCGCTTCGCTCCGTCGTCGGTCACCCATCCCTGGAATTGCATGCGGTGCTCGGATCCCGGAGGCAGATCGATGCGGGTCGCGTCCGCCGAGGCGGAAAGGACCTGCCAGGGGTATCCGGCCGACTGCGTGGTGTGGATGACCAGCGCCCCGGCCGCGCCGTGCGCCGCGGCCGTCAGGTATTTGTAGTCCCAACGCCCGTACCAGAGGCGGACGCCCTCGCCCGCGAAGGGTGGGTTGAAGTTCATGATCACCGCGATCTTCCCGCGCAGATCGACGTCCTTGTAATCGTCCCAACCGTACTCGGGGGCGACGATGCCGTAGCCCACGAACACCAGCTCGGCGTCCTTCACCCGCGCCACCTCGACGTGGGCGTCGGGGTCGATGCGCAGCTCCGACTCCACGCCACTGAGCGTGGTCAGCTGCACCTCGCGACCGCTGCCCTGGAACGGCACCTGGCGCGGCGGGCGTCCCTGCAAGGTGATGAGCGGAACTGGCTGGAAGAACGACGGCTGCGGCGAGTCGGCCGTCGCGGGTACGCCGGGCAGGTATCCCGCACCTTCCAGCTCGGCGGCGAGGTACTTCACGGCCAGGTCCGCGCCGGCGCTGCCCGGCTTGCGGCCCTCCAGGAGATCGTCGGAGAGGAAGCGGATCGGACCGGAGATCGCCGCGGGCGTGATGCGCGCCATGGCGGCGCGCTCCGCGGCGCTGAATCGGGACTGGGCGCGCGGCGCGGTCTGCGCGGTGGCGGGCGGCTGGGCAGGTGCGGCAACGAGGAGAGCGAGGACGGCGAAGAGGGACGCGAGGGGCATGGCGGCGCATCCTACCCGCCCGCCACCCTTTGCGCAGGCGTTTTCAGCCGGGCTCCGGACCGGCCGCGACCGGCGCTCCTGGCTCGCTGCTCCAGTCGCTCCAGGATCCGACGTACAGCTTGCCTCCCTCCAGGCCCGCCAGCTCCAGGGCGAGCAAGGTGTGGCAGGCGGTCACGCCGCTGCCGCAGGAAGCGATCACCTCGGTGGCCCGCCCCGCGCCGAGGCGCTCGTAGAGGGTGCGCAGCTCCTCGGGCGGGCGGAACCGCCCTTCCTTCAGGTTGCCGCTGAACGGCGCATTCACCGCGCCGGGGATGTGGCCGGCGCGCCGATCGACCGGCTCGGTTTCGCCCCGATAGCGCTCAGGGGCGCGGGCATCCATCACCAGCGGGCGCCGCGCTCCGGCATCCTTGCGGCTGGCGAGCAGCTCCGCGACGCGGGCCCTGTCCACGATGCGCGAGGCGTCGAGGCGCAGGGCGGGCGGCGGTACCGGCGTCACCGCCGGCTCGTCCTTCGTCACCGGCAAGCCTGCTTTCACCCACGCCGCGTAACCGCCGTCCAGCACCGAGGCGCGCTCGTGGCCGTGCACGCGCAGCATGAACCACAGCCGCGCCGCCACCGACCCGGTGCCGTCGTCGTACACGACGACGTGCGTGCCCGGCAGGATGCCGATCCGTCCCAGGGTGCGAGCGAATTGCTCCGGCGCCGGAAAGGGGTGCCGGCCCGGCCCGCCGGGCCGGGAGAGATCGTGCTCCATGTCGACGTACACGGCGCCGGGGATGTGCCCAGCCCGGTACTTCTCCAATGCGCTCGGGCCCGAAAGCGCCCAGCGCAGATCGACGATGCGGACGGACCCGGGCGGTTGCCGGGCGAGCCAGGCCGCGTCCACCAGCGGCGTCGTGTCGGACATGCGCCTTCCTCCTGCTCCCTGCCGAGTCTTGACTCCTACCCGTCCGGCCGGGGGAAGCAAACAAGCTGGCCCGGCCGTCTGAAACATGCCAGAACCGCGGTCCCGGGATTGGGAGTTCATGTCGGCAGACGGGGTGTCGATGCGGTCGGAGGTCGAGCGGCTCCTCGTCGTCGACGACGAGGGCCCCATCCTGCACGCCCTGCAGAGGACCTTCGAGGCGGCCGGCTACGAGGTGACCGCCTGCCTCGACCCCGCCGAAGCGCTCGACCGTCTCAAGGAGAGGCCCTTCCAGGTGCTCTCCGCCGATTACATGATGCCCGGCATGACCGGCGCGGAGTTCCTCGCCCGCGCCCGGGCCCTGCAGCCGGAGACGATCCGCATCCTCATCACCGCCGCGCACGACTTCTCCGCCGCGGTGGACGCCATCAACAACGGCGAGATCTTCCGCATCCTCGCCAAGCCCTGGAACCGCGTCGAGCTGCTGGGCACCGTGCGGCAGGCCTTCGACACGTACGCGCTGCGCGAGAAGAACCGGCAGCTGACCGCGCTGGTGCAGAAGCAGAACGGCGAGCTGGCCGAGTTGAACAAGGGGCTGGAGAAGCTGGTCCAGGAACGCACCACCAACCTGCTCGACGGCATGGTGGCGGTGCTCGACTACCGGGACACCGAGACGCAGTGGCACTCGCGGCGCGTCTCGCGCTTCACCCGCCGGATCGCCGAGGAGCTGGGCGTCTCCGACGAGCGCGAGCTGCGCACCATCGAGATGGGATCGCTCCTGCACGACATCGGCAAGATCGGCGTCCGCGACGCCGTGCTGCTCAAGCCCGGGCCGCTCGACCAGGAGGAATGGGTCGAGATGCGCGAGCACCCGCGCCTGGGATGGGCGCTGCTCCAGCGCATCGAGTTTTTGCGGGAAGCGAGCGAGATCGTGCTGCAGCACCAGGAGCGGTTCGACGGCTCGGGGTATCCCGCCGGTCTCAAGGGCGAGGCCATCGTTCTCGGCGCGCGCCTGTTCGCCGTCGCCGATACTTACGACGCCATCACCTCGGACCGGCCCTACCGAAGGGCACAGCCGCACGCATCGGCGGTCACCGAGATCCAGCGCGTCTCGGGCACCCAGCTCGATCCGCGCGTGGTGGACGCGTTCTGCGCGGTGCGGGAAACCGACTGGGCGCGCATCCGCGGCGAGGTGGAGCAGATCTCCTTGCTCGAGGCGCAGTGGGGCTGGACGCCGCCCCGCCGGGTGTTCGACCTCATCCACGACGCCGCCGGCAAGCAGAAGGCCCTTCGCGCCGACGGACCGCTCCCGCTCGACGTGGCCGGCATCAAGGCCTGACGTTCACGGCGCGAGAAGGAACCAGCACTTCAAGTACTCGGTCTCCGGGACGCCCAAGAGCGACGGATGATCGCGGGCGGCGCCGCGCCGCTCGAGGAGCTGCAAGGGGCGCTTCGCTTCCTGCGAGGCCCACTCGACCACCTCGCCGAACATCTGCGGGGTCACCTTGCCCGAGCAGGAGCAGGTGACGAGCACGCCGCCGGGGGCGAGCAGGCGCACGCCGCGGTAGTTGATCTCCTTGTAGGCGCGAAGCGCGCCCGCCACCCCTTCGCGCCGCTTGGCGAACGCGGGCGGGTCCAGCACCACCACGTCGAACTTGCGGCCTTCCTTGTCGAGCGCGCGCAGCTGCTCGACGGCGTTCGCGGCGCGCACCTCGACGTTGCCGAGGCGGTTCCGGTCGGCGTTCTCGCGCGTGCGCGCGACCGCCGCGGCGTCCTGATCGAGCGCGAGCACGCGGCTGGCGCGCCGGGCGAGCTGCAAGGCGAAGCCGCCGTGGTAGCAGAACGCGTCCAGCGCCTCGCCGCGGGCCAGCTCGCCCGCGCGCAGGTGGTTCTCGCGCTGGTCCAGGTAGCCGCCCGTCTTGTGATCGGCGAGCAGGTCGACCTGCAGCGAGAGCTCGCCTTCGTGGTACGCGGCGGTCATCGATCCCGAGCCGAGCAGCACCTCGGTGCGGCGCGGGAGCTGCTCGAAGTCCCGCGAGCTGCCGTCGTCGCGCGCCACCACGCCGCGCGCGCCGCACGCCTCGGCTGCCATCCGGGCGAGGGCATCCCGGCGCGCCTCGGCCCATTCGGCGAGGTGCTGCACCGCGAGCAGGTCGCCGTAGCGGTCGACGAACCATCCCGGGAGCAGGTCCGCCTCCCCGTGCACCGCTCGGAAGGCGTCCGCTCCGGGAAAGAGCGCCCGGCGACGCGCGACGGCGCTCTCGATGCGCCCCCGCAGGAAGGCGTCGTCGAGCGCCTCGTCGCGCCGGCTCAGGATGCGCAGCGCGATGGGCGATCGCTCCGCCCAGAACGCCCTGGCGACGAAGTTGCCGCGCGCGTCGGCGAGCCGCACTTCGGCGCCCGACGGGAGCCCCGGCGGGGCGGAATCGACGTCGCCGCGGAAGATCCATGGATGGCCCGCCCGACCCCGCGCCGCTCCGCGCGCGGAGAGGGTCACACCTGGGACCTGGGAACCCACGGCGGCGCACTCTCGCACACCTCCGAATGCAGCGAAGCGCGGCGCCTCCGGGTTAATCTGCCGGCGTGACTTCTCCGGACGGTTCGTCGCCGCTGAAGGCCCTCCCGGGAGGGGAAGATCGGGATCGCGCCTCGCCGATCTCGCCCGCCGAAGCGGCCCGGCTGGCCAAGGCGCTGGAAGCGAACGTCGCGCGGGCGCTGCGGGGAAAGCAGGAGGTCGTCGAGCTGTCGCTCGCCGCGCTGGCGGCGTCGGGCCACCTGCTCCTGGAGGACGTGCCCGGCGTGGGGAAGACCACGCTTGCGCACGCTCTGGCGCGGTCGCTCGATCTGTCGTTCTCGCGCATCCAGTTCACCAGCGATCTCTTGCCGGGCGACATCACCGGCGTGTCGGTGTTCGATCAGCGCACCGGGCAGTTCGTCTTCAAGCCAGGCCCGCTGTTCGCGCACCTGGTGCTGGCGGACGAGATCAACCGCACCACTCCGCGCACGCAGAGCTGCCTGCTCGAGGCGATGGCCGAGGGCCAGGTGTCGGTGGACGGCGGCGCGCGCGTCTTGCCGTCGCCGTTCCTGGTGCTCGCCACGCAGAACCCGCACGAGCACGCGGGGACCTATCCGCTGCCCGAGTCGCAGCTGGACCGTTTCCTCCTCCGGTTGCCGCTCGGATACCCCGCGCCGGAAGTCGAGCGCGAGCTGCTCCTCGGCGGGGGGACGCAGGACGAGCTGCAAGAGCTGCGGCCGGTGGCGTCGGCGCACGAGGTGCGCAGGCTCCAGCTCGGGGTCGAGCGGGTGAAGGTCGCCGGCGAGATCGCCGATTACGTGCTGGCGCTCGTCGCCGCCACCCGCTCCTCTGCCTTGCTCTCCCTGGGCGTCTCGCCCAGAGGCGCGCTGTCGCTCTTGCGCGTCGCGCAGGCCCGGGCGCTCCTGCGCGGCCGCGGGTACGTGGAGCCGGACGACGTGAAGGAGCTGTGCGTGCCGTGCCTTTCGCATCGCGTGGTGCTGGCCGGTCGCGCGGCGCCCGCGGGGGAGCTCGCGCGACAGGCGGCGGAGCGGGTCATCCGGGACCTGGCCGAGCAGGTCCCGGCGCCGGAGTGAATCCGGCCGCCGCCGCCGCGCCGCGAGTCCCGGCGGTGCCCGCTTGGAGGCGGCGCCTCAGCTTCACGCGCCTGGGGCGCTGGTACGTGGCGTTGACCATCGGCATCGGGCTGGCGGCGATCAATACCGGCAACAACCTCCTCTTCCTGGTCCTCGGGCTCCTGCTCTCCAGCATCGTGGTGTCCGGCCTGCTCTCGGAGACGTCGCTGCGCGGCGTCCGCGTCGAGCGCAGGCTGCCCGCCTCGGCGTCGGTCGGCGCGCCCGCGCTGGTCGGCCTGGTCGCGCGCAACGCGAAGCCCCGCGCGCCCTCGCTAGGGCTCGAGCTGCGCGAGAAGGGCGGGGACGTCGCCGGCCATGGCCTCGTGCTGTTGCTCGGCGCGGGCGACACCGAGGAGGTCTCGTACCGGTTCACGCCGGAGCGGCGCGGGCTGCACAGATTCGAGCAGCTCGAGGTCGCGACGCGAGCTCCCTTCGGATTGTTCGAGAAGTCGCGCCCGCTGTCGGCTCCCGACGAGCTCGTCGTCTTCCCCCGCCGCGTCGCGCCTCCGCCGCAGCAGCCCCGCCAGCTCGCGCGCGAAGGGGAACGCCCGACCGGCCGGGCGGGCCACGGGCTCGAGGTGCACGCGCTGCGCGATCACCGGCCGGGCGAGGACGTTCGCAGCATCCACTGGCGCTCCTCCGCGCGCGCGGGAAAGCTGATCGGGATCGATCGCGAGCAGGAGCGCCGGCGGCAGGTGTGCGTCGTCCTCGATCAGCGGCGCGCGTCGGGAACCCTTCTCGAGGCTGCCGTGGAGCGCGCCGCGGCGCTGTTCGAGCGCGAGCTCGACGCGGGAGCCGACGTGTCCCTTGCCATCCGCGGGGATCGGCTCGCGCCCGGATCCGGCGACCCGCACCGGCGCGCCGGCTTGACGCTCCTGGCGCTGCTCGACAGCGCGGCGGATGCTCCGCCGCCGGTGCCCGAAGCCGGCGCTTCGGTGCTGGAGGTGATCCCGTGATCGGGCGCGCGCCGCGCGGGACCACGCTGCTGACGGCGCAGCGCTGGGCGGGCTCGCTCGCGATGGCCGCTGCCTTCGCAGCCTGCGCGGTGAGCGGCGAGCTGGGGACCGCGCTCGTCCTCATCTTTCCTGCCGCGCTGGTGGCGGCGCCGCTGCTGCAGCGGCGGATCGCCGGGCGATACGGGCGGGCGTGGACAGGGCTGCTCGGGCTCGCCTTGGTCTTCCAGGCAGCGCAAGTCGTGGCGGGGCGCCTCGACATCGTGCTGGCGGCGACGCAGTTCGCGGTGCTCCTCGCGGTCCACCGCCTCTGGCACCGAGCGTCGCGGCGCGACGAGTGGCTGCTCCTCTTGCTCTCGCTCCTCCTCATCTGCGCCGGCGCGGCGCTCTCGGCCGAGCTGCTCTTCGGGCTCTGCTTCCTCCTCTACTCGGTGGCTGGCACCTGGGCGCTTTCCCTGACCTGGCTGCGCTTCGAGATCGAGGCGGCGCGCAGCCCGGAGCAGGTGGCCGCGCTGCTCCACGGGCGCAGGCTGGTGACGCCCACCGTCCTTCTTGCGCTCGCCGGGCTGGCTCTCGTCGGACTGGTCGGATCGGTGGCCATCTTTGTGGCATTGCCACGCGTCACGCTGGGCGGTCTCCGGCGCGCATCGTCCCCGATCCCCATCGCCGGGCTGGGAGACCAGATCGATCTGTCGCGCCACGGCGTCATCGCGGATGACCCCCGCGTCGTGCTGCGCGTGCGCCTCGATCCTCCTCCCCCTCCGGGCGCCGAATTGCCCATGCGCTGGCGAGCCCGCGCGCTCGAAGCGTGGACGGGCCGCGGCTGGCGCGCCCGTCCCGAAGGGTGGGGCGGCGGGAGCTGGCTCCCGTCCTTGCCACGGCTCCGGTCGGCCGCCGCGCGCCGCCGCCCGGCGCCCCTGGTCGCCGACATCGAGGCGGTCAGCGGCTTCTCCGATGGAGTCGTGCTCACACCCGAGGGGTGGCCCACGAGCGTGACCTTCCAGCGCCCGCTGACCGCTCGCGCGAGCGCCACGCGGCTGGTGCGCGCCGCGAACGGGGACCTGTTCTACACGCCCGTCGACGTGGGAGACCTCCACTACGCGGTGCGCAGCGAGCGGGCGGTGGTCGAGATCGACGAGCTGCGCGGGCGCGGTACGCGGTACCCGCCAGAGGTCGCCGCGTCGCTGGAGGTGCCCACCGACGTCGACCCCCGGGTCCGTTCCCTGTCGCAGCGCCTGACCGACGGCAAGGATCCGGTCGACGCGGCGGTCGCGGTGGAGCGCTGGCTGATCCGGTCGCTCGCGTATACCCGCGAGCTTCCGGGTGAGCACGAGGACCCCATCGCCCATTTCCTCTTCGAGTCCCGGCGCGGCCACTGCGAGATGTTCTCCAGCGCGATGGTGGTCCTGCTGCGCCTCGCCGGCATCCCCGCCCGCAACGTGACCGGATACTACGGAGGGGTGCACAGCTCCGCCGGGTACTGGGCAGTGCGCGCCGGCGACGCTCACTCCTGGGTAGAGGTCTACCTGCCGGGAGCCGGCTTCGTGCCCTTCGACCCGACTCCGCCCTCGGGGAGGGGCGGCGCTGACGGCGGTCCGTGGTCGCGCGCGGTGCTGGCCTGGGACGGCCTGGCGCAGCGCTGGCGCGCGTTCGTCGTCGATTACGACCTGCTCTCGCAGCAGCGGGCGCTGCAACGGCTGGGCCGCACCTTGCGAGAGGCCGGCCGCCGCCTCTCGGCGGCCCGGCCAGGCGCACCGGAATTCCGCGCCGCCGCGGCGCAGGCCGCCGCAGGGACCGTATCGATCGCCTTTCTGGTCTTCCTGCTGCGCCGGGCGCGCGGGCGCGCCCGACCTGCCGCCGTGCGGCTCGATCCCGATCAACGGCGCGCGCAGGTGCTATGGCGTCGCGCGCGCGACCGGCTGGAGCGCGGCGGCGTCGCGCTGACTGCCGCCGTATCGCCGCGGGAAGCCATCCGGCGTACGGTCGGGCGCCGGCCCGATGCGGTCCCTGCCGTCGCGGAGCTGGCATCGGTCGTGCTCGCGGCGCGCTGGGGAGGTGAGCGGTTGCCGGCGGCGCGCGCCCGCGCGCTCTTGCGTGAGCTGCGCCGCCGTCTCCACTGAACGCCGCCGGGCACCCGACGGAAGGGTCTTGCGCACCGCGCCCGCGACGCTCCACACTGCGGCGCCGTGCCGGAGCTCCCCGAGGTCGAGATCGCCTCCCGCCAGCTGCGCGCCTGGGCCAAGGGACGGCGCATCGTCTCGGCCAAGGCGGAGCGCTCGCGCGTCATTCGCGGGCAATCGCCACAGCGGTTTGCCAGTCTCGCCGGTCACCGGCTGGAAGAGGTGGAACGCTCGGGCAAATGGATGCTGCTCCGATTCGACGGGGGCGAAGGTCTGCTCTCGCACCTGGGAATGACCGGTAAGTGGATCCGGCGGGATCGCGATGCCGCGCCGCCGACGCACGTGCGCGCCACGCTCGAGCTGGACGACGGGCATGCCCTCGACTACCGCGACCCGCGCCTCTTCGGGCGCCTCGTCCGCGGGAACGTGGAGCAGCTGCGCAAGCTGCCTGCGCTGGCCGCGCTGGGGCCCGATCCGCTCCCGGGTGTCGACGCGCGCCACCTCCATGAAGGCCTGAGCAAGACGCGCCGCTCGCTCAAGGAAGCGTTGATGGACCAGCGGACGCTGGCGGGCCTGGGGAACATCCAGGTCTCCGAGGCGCTCCACCGGGCCCGTCTCCATCCACAGCGGCTCGGCGTCTCCCTTTCGCCCGACGAGGCCGCGCGGCTGGCTTCCGCGATCGGAGAGGCGTTGCGGGCGGCGCTGGAAGGAGAGGACTCGCCGGACCCCATCACGTACGTGGAGGAGGGCGGCGAGAACATCTTTCTCGTGTACGACCGCGCCGGAGAGCCCTGCTCGAATTGCGGAACACCGATCGAGCGCATCGTCCAAGGCGGGCGCAGCACGTATTTCT
>JBJMQJ010000122.1:0-5141 GCA_045802765.1 Myxococcales bacterium | reverse complement strand
GGCGGCCAGCTCGTGCGAGGCGAAGCCGCCGAACACCACCGAGTGGATGGCGCCCAGACGGGCGCACGCGAGCATCGCGACCACCGCCTCCGGAACCATCGGCATGTAGATGATGACGCGATCTCCGCGCGCGACGCCCTGGGCGCGCAGCGCGCCGGCGAAACGCGCCACCTGCTCGCGCAGCTCGCGATAAGTGATCTTGCGCACTTCGCCCGCGAGCGGGCTGTCCCAGATGACGGCCGCCTGCTCCCCGCGGCCCTGCTCCACGTGAAGGTCGACGGCGTTGTAGCAGGTGTTCAACTCGCCTCCACGGAACCAGCGGTAGAAGGGCGGGTTGGAGTCGTCGAGCACCTTGTTCCAGCGCCTGCTCCAGTGGACGTCCTCCGCGACCTCGCCCCAGAAGCCCTCCGGGTCCTCGAGGGATCGGCGGTACTCCTGCTCGTAACCGGCCATCGGAAACCTCCGGCGGGGTATGGAATCATCGGACGAAGGCGAGTGCAAACGGCGGCGGCGCGGTTCCGTTCTCGCCGCGGAGGCAGCGATGGCAGAGGTAGCGTATCGATCCGAGGTGCGCGTCGAGCGGGTGAAGGGCCCGCTGCGGCGAGCGTATCTGCCGGCGGAGAAGGAGCCGGTGCTGTTCAGCACGCACGGCCCCGTGGCCGCGCACTACAAGGCGCAGCCCGGGACGTTCGAGCCGCACGCGACCACGCTGGACTACGTGGTCGCAGCCACCGCCGGCTGACTGGTCGGGACGCTCGGTGGGGCGCTGGCAGCGCGCCACGTGGATCCCGACGGAAACCTGGTCGCGCACGCGACGGGCGAGGTGGAGCTGGAAGGCGGCGTGCTGGTGATGAAGCGCATCCACGTACGGATGGAGCTGCGCGCTCCGGCGGCGCAGCGCGAAGCCGCTCAACGCGCGCACGCCGTGTACGCCGACTCGTGCCCGGTGTATCGGTCGCTCAAGGCGGCGATCGCGATCACCAGCGAGCTGGACTTGCGCGAGGCGTGATGGTCGCCGGAGGCGCGACGCCCCCGGCCGGTCGTGCACCGGCGCGGGGGCGCGTTTCGCGGCCTGGCGGGACTTCGGCCTAGAAGCCCGCCTGTCCCTGCAGCCAGATGGCCGTCGTCGATGGGCTCGGGCCGAGGCCGCGAGCGTCGGCCACCGGCGCGATGGCGGCGGGATTGCCCGGCGCGCCGGGCGTGATGTTGTTCAGCTCGAGCGTGATCTTGTCGGCCTGTCCCTTGATGAACCAGGTCAGCCCACCCGCGATCTTGCGGCGATCGGAGGTGTGTGCGTTGCCCGCGTCCGAGCCGTACTTGTAGGCGCTGAGGAAGGCGCCGATGACGCCCGCGCGGGCGTTCAACGAACCGGCGTACCCCGTCCCGGTGCGGGCGTTGGCGTCGCCGTAATCCCAGCGGAAGATCCCGCCGTCGACCGAGAACTCGAGGTCGCCCGGCAGCGGCCAGTCGACGAAGAAATCGCCGCCGAAGTACTTGTAGTCGTTGACCGTTCCAGTGGCGCCGCTGCCGGTCGAGAAGCTGCACGCGTTGGCCGCGCCGCCGCAGGCCGCCCGCGGCTGGTACTGGATGCTGCCCCCGATGGAGGCGCGCGGTTTTCCGTCGAGATACATGGCGTTGAAGGCGTAGCCCGTCTCCTCGCCGATGAGATTGAGGCGCACGTGCGCGCCGATCATCGGCTTGCCGCTCGGATTGATCGCTGGCGTCGCCGCGACGGCGGGCGTCGCGGTGGCGGAGTTCGCGGCCACGGCGGCGACGGCCGCGGTGCTGTGGAAGCCCTCCCAGACGCCCGCGCGGTAGTGGATGCGGCGAGCGAGAAGGAACCCGCGTGCCTCGGCACCGTTCTGGCGGAAGCCGCGATCGAGATTCTGGAAGATGATGTCGATCGGCGCTTCGACCTGCACCTGGCCGCCCGACGCCGAGTAGCCGAGGATGCGCGAAGTCGGCGTGAGCAAGAGCCCCATCTCCAGGGTGAAATCCTCGATCGGCGTCCAGCCGATCACGAGGTCCTGCACGAAGCCCGGGTTGGTCGCGGCCCCGACGCTGGTCGGCGAGCCCCTCTTCCCCATGTTCGAGTTGTCGGTCTGGATGAGGAAGCTGAGCGTCTTGTAGGCGGTGCCCGAGACCTGGATGCGCGCGCGGCGCAGGAAGAAGTCGCTGTCCAGCGTCTTCTCGGCGGATCCTTCGAAGGTGCCCTCGTAACGGGCCTGCAGGAAGGCATTGACGTTGAGGTTGATGTCGTCGCTGCCGGTCGGCACCCTGACCGCCGACGCGGAGAAGGAGACGAGCAGGGCCGCGAGGCCCAGCGGGAGACCAATGCGATTCATGGGGTTCCTTTCGGTGCAAGCAGGCGGGGGGACTCGGTGAACAGCCAAGCGAGCATCGCGACGCATCTATCCCGAACCCTACCGTGTTTGCAACACGACGCTGTGAACTCGAGGTTACGCATCAGGCAGAGCGGACTTTGCGAGGCCCATCAAACGACGTTGCATCGGCGCGCATCCTCGCAATCAGCGCAAACGAAAGCAAATTCGCATCGCCTTGACACTCGATCTCGCGAGTGCTCTAGTCTGCGCCCCTCGTCGGAGGTGCCGCACCACCGCACCACCCTGCAGCCAACTCGCGGTTCGGAAAGCGAAGGAGGAGCTCATGGGTCAGAGGTTCACCAGGCGCCAGATGATCAAGGCGGCCGGGACGGCCACCGCGGCCGGACTGCTGTTGCCGCGCAAAGGCCGCGCCGCGAAGAAGACGCTGAAGATCCTGCAGTGGAACCACTTCGTGCCTGGCTACGACAAGTGGTTCAACAACCAGTACATCAAGGAATGGGGCGAGAAGAACGACACCGACGTGATCGTCGACAACGTCGGCATCCCCGCCATCAACACCACCGCCGCGGCGGAGGTGTCGGCGAAGAAGGGCCACGACCTCTTCCTCTTCCTCTGGCCCAAGCCGGTGTACGAGGACGAGGTCATCGACCACCGCGAGATCTACGAGGAGGTCGAGAAGAAGTATGGCAAGCCCATCGACCTCGCCATCAAGAGCACCTACAACCCGAAGACGAAGAAGTACTTCGGGTTCTCCGACAGCTACGTCCCCGACCCGATCAACTGGCGCAAGTCGCTCTTCGACGAAGTGGGGATGAAGCCGGACACCTGGGACGACGTGCGCGTCGCCGGGAAGAAGATCAAGGACAAGCGCAACATCCCGGTGGGCATCGGGCTGGCGCCGGAGATCGACACCGCGATGGCGATGCGCGGCATCCTCTACTCGTTCGGCGGCTCCGAGCAGGACGAGCAGGGACGGCTGGTGCTCGGCTCGAAGAACACGCTCGAGGCGGTGAAGTTCGTCAAGGCGCTCTACCAGGAAACGATGAGCCCCGAGGTGTTCTCCTGGGACGCCTCCTCGAACAATCGGGCCATGCTGGCCGGCCGCGCCAGCCTGGTCCTGAACGCGATCTCGGTGACCCGCGAAGCCGAGAACAAGAACATGATGGTCGAAGGCAAGCCCATCGGCGACGACATCTTCCTGTCCAAGCCAGCCAAGGGGCCCGTCCGACGGATGGGGCTCGAGCACGTGATGAACGTGTACGTCATCTGGAAGTTCGCGGAGAACATCTCTGGCGCGAAGAAGTTCCTGGTGGACTACGTCGGCAACTTCCATCGGGGGTTCGAGGCGAGCGAGTTCTACAACTTCCCCTGCTTCCCCAAGCAGGTGCCCGACTTGAAGCAGATGCTGCAGAAGGACTCGAAGGGCAAACCGGCCGACAAGTACGCGGTGCTCGCCGACTCGCTCGACTGGGCCACCAACGTCGGGTACCCGGGGTATTCCAACGCCGCGATCGACGACATCTACAGCCAGTGGGTCGTGAACAACATGTTCGCCAAGGCGGCCCAAGGCGTGATGAGCCCGGAGGACGCCGTCAAGGAAGCGGAGGCGAAGGCGCGCGACATCTTCGCCAAGTGGAAGGAGCGCAAGCTCCTCTAGATCGGCTGGCGGGGGCGGCTGGCGGTCGTTGCGGGGGAGACTTCCGTGGTAGGAGGTCTCCCCCCGTTTTTTTATCGCGAGGCAACGGTGGCTACAGTCGAGACCAAACAAATCCGGAAGGTCTTCCAGGAGCACACCGCGGTCGACGGGGTGGATCTGCAGACCCGGGAGGGCGAGTTCCTGGTCCTGCTCGGCCCCAGCGGGTGCGGCAAGACGACCCTGCTGCGGATGATCGCGGGGCTCGAGCACCAGACCAGCGGGGACATCCTCATCGGCGGACGCGTCGTCAACGAGCTGCCGCCGCGCGAGCGGAAGATCGCCATGGTCTTCCAGAGCTACGCGCTCTACCCGCACATGACGGTGGCGAAGAACATCGCCTTCCCGCTCAAGGCGCAGGGCGCCGATCCCAAGAGCATCGAAGGTCGGGTGAATACCGCGGCGGCGATGTTCGGCATCGAGCGCCTGCTCCAGCGCAAGCCGCGCCAGCTCTCCGGCGGCGAACGGCAGCGCGTCGCGCTCGCCCGCGCCATGGTGCGCGAGCCCGACGTGTTCCTGCTCGACGAGCCGCTCTCCAACCTCGACGCCAAGCTGCGCCACATGGCGCGCGACGAGCTGCAGCAGTTCCAGCGCCGCCTGAAGACGACCACCGTGTACGTGACCCACGACCAGGTGGAGGCAATGGGCCTCGGCGACCGCATCGCGGTGATGAACGCCGGCAAGGTGCGCCAGCTCGGGCGGCCGCAGGAGGTCTACGACGATCCGGCGGATACCTTCGTCGCCGGCTTCCTCGGCTCGCCGCCCATGCAATTCTTCGAGAACGACGGGGCGCTGGTCGGGTTCCGCGCCGAGAACCTGTTGCCCAAGGCGGTCTACTCGAGCAACGAGCCGTCGGTCAGCTTCTGGTATCGGGTCACCCGGGTCGAGGACCTCGGCGCCGATCGGCTCCTCTACGGCGCGCTGCGGGACCTGGCGCCGGACACCAAGATGATCGTCAACCTGCCCTCCACCATCCACGTCCCTCTCACGCAGGGCGAGGCGTACGAGTTCGCCTGCAAGGCCAACGACCTGAAGTTCTTCGATCCCAAGACCGGCGTGCGCATTCCTTCCCGGCCCCTGCGGGGCAAGGCGTGAGGCTGGCC
>JBJMQJ010000011.1:0-8156 GCA_045802765.1 Myxococcales bacterium | reverse complement strand
CCGGGAACGAGGCGGCGGATGCGGTGGCTGCCCGGATCGGAGAAGAGGAGCCCGGTTCCGTCCCAGATCGCGCCGCCCTGCGGCTGCAGGAGCGCGGACGCGCCGCTGCCGTCCTGGTATCCATCGACCGATCCGCCCGCGAGCGTCGTGACGGTGCGCTGGCCGTCGGCGGCGATGACCTTGATCTTCACCTCCTGCACGCCGGGGCTGGAGCTGATCACGAAGATACGGCCGTCGTCGGCCGCCGCGGCCGCGGTCGGGAACGCGAAGAGCGCCTCGCTGGCGGGGATCCCGTCGGCGTCGGCGTCGCCGCCGGGGTTGCCGAGGGTGGTGACCGCGCCGGTGGACGGATCGATCGCGCGCACCACGTGGTTCTGCTCGTCGGCGACGAGCAGTCCCCAGCGCGCGCTGAACGACATCCCCATCGGATAGCTGAAGCGCGCCGCCGTGCCCAGGCCGTCCTGAAGGCCATAGAAGGTGCAGCTGCCGGCGAAGGTGGTCACGGTGCGAGCAGCGTCGGAGCCGATCTTCCGGATGCAGCTGTTGAGCGTGTCGGCGACGAAGACGTTCCCGGCCGCGTCCGCCCACAGCGACGACGGATTGGCGAAATGCGCCGAGTCGCCCGGGACCGGCTGCCGGTCCGAGCCAGGAATTCCCGTGCCCGCATACGGAGCGCTCTGCCCGACGCGGTGGATCTGATGCCCTCTGGGATCGGCGTACACCAGCGACCCGTCGGGAAGCTGCGCGACGCTGCTGGGGCCGGACAAGCCGGCGGCCGCGGTCGCGACCGAGGACGCCCACGCCGCCAGCGGCGGGCCATGGAGGGGAGCGCGCGGCGAAGCGAGCTGCGGCGGAACGGGCAGGTCGAGCGCCGACTTGAAGAGGTTCGCGACCAGCCGCTCCATGCGCGGATCGCGCTTGCCGCGGTACGGTCCAGTGGCGAAGTCGTCGAGCCCGAGCGGGAAGTAGATCGATCCGGCGCCGAAGACGAGGGCGCCGCTCGGCGCCCGGTACACGACCGCGTCGGAGGCGCCCGGGCGGTTGAAGATGTCCACCACCGGAGAGGTCGCGACGACCGTCGCCGGACTCGGCGTGTCGTTCTCGAAGCGCCGATCGTATTCGTACCCGACCAGCCCCGGGACCTGGTCGCCGTCGCGGAACCCGGTGCCCTCGTAGACGAAGCTCGACGCGCCCTGCACCACCCACGCCTGGCCGAACAGCACCTGCTCCTCGTACATGGTGCCGACCAGCGCCTCCTCGTCGCGGTCGATGGGCGCGTCCCGATACCGGCCGGTGCGCAGCACCGGATCGGCGGCGAGCGGATCGGTCTGCGGCCGCACCTTGTAGCAGGTCATCAGGCGCGGGTTTCCGTCCGCGCCCGGCTTCTCCAGGCGCACCTTCCAGTACGCGGCGTTGGCGCCGAAGAAGAAGACGTGCGTGCCGGCGTCGCGCGCGCCTTCCACCGCGTCGCGCTGCCGCCCGTCCCAGTACTCGTCGTGTCCGACGCTGAGGAACGCGCCATGCCGGCGCAAGGAGGCGATTCCTTCGCGCGTCACGTCGAGGTTCGTCGTGTAGCTCACGTCGTACCCTGCGCGCTCGAGGAAGCTGGCCATGTGCGCCTCGTAGCGGAGCACGTGGCCGGCGCCGTAGTCGTGGATGTACGGACGATCGAAGCTGACCTTGACCGCGAAACGGCTGGAAAGGCCGAGCTGGTCGTCGTAGAGCGATTCGCCCATCCAGCGGTTGTAGGCCTCGTAGGTCGTGACGCTCGCTTGGAAGTAGAGGTCGCTCATGCGGTCGTCCTTGACGACCAGCGGGACGTAGGTGCCGTACGGGAACCGCTCGTCGCGCAGGATGCGGACGAGATACAGGCCGCTCACGGCGTCCTGGGGGACCTGGACGGAGAAAGTCTTCGACCAATGGCACTCGATGAGCCCGGTGCCCGGGTCGGGAGGGCAGGCCGGCTGCGGCCCGGCGGTCGCCGCGCCCTCGGTCAGCTTGCGCGCTCCCGCGCCGCCGTACCAGCCCAGCCGGTAGAGCGCCCAGTGGACGCCCATCGGGCCGCCCATGCCCGACGGGATGTTCGCCATCACCTGGATGGTCTCGCCCGCCTTTGCCGAGACGCGGTCGGCGTAGGCCTCGACGTGCACCGGCCGCTTGGCAGCGCCCGACCCGGAGGGGGCGCCGTCGCCGCGGATGAGCGCCCATGCGGAGTCGCCGGGCAACGCGTTCTCGGCTGGAATCGGATTGACGTACCCGGCCGGGCGGCCGGACGGATACGTCCCGCCCGGTCCCGCGTCAGGGACTCCGGCGTCGGCCGGCGGAGAGTTCCCGCCGCTCGAACAGGCGAAGAACGCACACGCCGCCGCCGCCGCGCACCAATTCCGCATGGCCGGAAGCTGGGCGCTCGCTCATCCGCCCGCAACCCCGCCTGGCGACCAGGCTTTGTGAAGCCGCGAACGGGCGTGGAACGCCCTTGCCCTACCGCAGGTCCAGGATGGGCCACTCGTACGCGCGGGCGTGCGCGCGCAGCCGCGAGTCGGGGTTCACCGCCGTGGGCCGCCCTACCACGGCGAGCATCGGGTAATCGGACAGGCTGTCGGAGTAGGCGTGGGAAAGGTCGAGCTTGAGCCCGTGCTCGACGCAATAGTCGCGGATGCGCCGCGCCTTGTGCGCGCCTTCGACGATGGGCGGGATGACCTTGCCGGTCGCGAAGCCCTCCACGAACTCGAGCGAGTTGGCGATCAGGTCGTCGGCGCCGAGCAGTCGCAACAGCGGCCGCATGGTGATGTCGACGGCGCCGGTGCAGAGGACGATCTTGCAACCTCCGCGGCGCGCCTCGGCGATGATGTCCATCGCGCCCGGGTACACCGCCGGCGCCAGCACGTCCTCGCACAGCCCGTCGGCCAGCTCGATCAGGCGGTCTTCGCTGAGTCCCCGGTACGCCCGGTAGAACAGCTCGTTGAAGACCTTGCGGTTGTAGAGATCGGCAGCCTTGTACAAAGGCGCCAGGGCGAGGCCCTTGACGATCCGGCCCAGCGCGCCGAAGACGGTGCCCCGATTGAAGACGTAGTAGGCGTACGCGTGCGCGACGTTGGTCGAGACCAGCGTGCCGTCGACGTCGAAGAAGGCGCCGCGATCCCAGCGCGGCTGCGGCTCGGCCTCCGCCTGCACGGCTTAACGGCGGCGGCCGAACAGGCGGAGCAGCATCAGGAACAGGTTGACGAAATCGAGGTAGAGCTGGAGGGCGCCGTGCAGCGCCAGCCGGTCGTCGCCCGCGCGCGCGTAGCCGCGGATCCTCTGCGCGTCGTAGGCGGTCAGGCCGGTGAAGACCACGACGCCCATGCAGCTGATGACGAAGCTCAGCCCGTCGGAGCGGAGAAAGATGTTCACCACGATGGCGATGAGGACGCCGATGAGGCCCATCATGAGGAACTGGCCCCAGCCGCTGAGGTCTTTCTTGGTCAGCGTCCCGTACGCGCTCATCGCCGCGAAGGTGCCGCCGGTGATGAAGAAGGTGGAGGCGATCGACTCGCTCGTGTACGCGAGGAAGATGACCGAGAAGGTGAGCCCGGAAAGCGCGCAGTAGGCGAGGAACATCGCCGCGGCGGTGCCGAAGGAAGCCCGCTGCACCACGCGCGAGAAGGCGACGACCATGACCAGCTCGCCGATGAGCAGCCCGAAGAAGACGATCGGGTTCCCGAGGACGACGTGCTGGAGCCCCGGGCTGGTCACCACCGCGTAGGCGAAGAGGCCGGTCAGGGCGAGACCCGCCGCCATCCAGCGGTAGACCTTGGCGAGGAAGGTCGCCTCGGCGGAGGCGCTGGTCTCGTACGAGGTGGGGGTGCTCCAGGGATCGGCGGGCATCGTGGAACCTCCGTTCGCCGCGATGGTAACGCGCCGCGCGCGCCACCGCCAATCCGCGTTCGAGCGGCTGCGCCCGTGTCACGTTACCGCGGCGTTTACGCAGCGTCTCCGCGTTCAGCTTTTCGCCTCCCGTGGCTCGGCAGCCGGCGGATTGCGCGTGAGCGCGGCGATCAGCCCAGCTCTTCGCGCAGCGCGAGGGCCGAGCAGGTGCGGGCGAAGAGAAGCGTGGCGAGCGCGGCGAATCCGGTGAGCGACAGGTCGCGGGCAGTCCACAGCCTGCCGGCCAGATCCAGCGCCAGCTCGCACTCGCGCCCCAGGCGCGCGAGCGGCGGCGCATCGGGCTGGGCGGGGCACAGCTCGGCAATCCAAGCCGCCGGGACGCCATGGCGCAGGCTCCGCCAGCGCTCCGGCTGCCAGGCTCCGATCGCGCCGACGGCGGTCTCGAGGTCTGCCGGCAAGCGCTCCTCGCGGGCCTGTTCGCGCCAGGATCGCAACGAGAGCGCCAGCCGCAGCGACTGCGAGACGCCCGCGAAGAAGGTGCGGAAGACCGGGTCCGCCGCCGACGGATTGTCACGCGACAGGCGGGCCAGCCACTCCTCCTGCGCGGCGGCGAAGTCGCTGCCGGACGCCTCGCGGGCCTCGATCTCCGCGAGCAGCGCGCCCAACGCGGGCGGAGGAAGCTGACCTGATTGCAGGTCCTCCGGCAGCTCGAGGAGCGTGCTCGCCGAGGAGAGCGAGAGGAGACGCAGGAGCGAGGCGTGCGCCGCCACCAGGATGCCGCCCGGCGGGAGGGTCGGGTGGGCGGCGAGCTCGGTGGCGGAGGCTCCGGAGGAAGCGCCGAGCTGCGCCGCCTCGCGGCCGAGCGCGACCAGGCGCTGCGCCTCGACCTGGAGCCGCGCAAAGGCGAGCTGCCGCTGATCTTCCCGGCCGGCGCTGTCTCCCAGTCCGTCCAGCGGGCTCGTCCCCGGGGAGAGCTCGCCGCGCTCGCCGATGCCGCGTGCCAGCACCTCGTCCCAGCCGGGCGGTCCGTCCCATCCGTACACGTCCGCGCGCTGGGCGAGCAGCTCGAGCTCCGCGGCGCTGCCCCTCCCGCGCGCGAGCGGCAGCGCCTCGTCGACGGCGTCGAGGAGCAGCTCGGCGAGATGCAGCGCGGTCCTGGCGCGTTCAGCGAAGGCGTCGCGCAGGCCGTGCTCCAAGGCGCGCGCCAGCTCGCGCTCGGGAGCGTCGCTCATCTAGATGGCTCCGGCGACCAGGCGGCCGGCAAAGAAGGTGGCCGCGGCGGCGATCGCACCGACCAGGACCGACTCGAGGCCGCTGCGGAGCCAGGGGCGCCCGGTCATCTTCGTCTTGGCGGCGCCGACGCCGAACAGGGCGGTCAAGGTGAGGACGATCGATACGGCGAAGGCGCGGTCGACGGCGAGGGACCATGCATAGGGGAGGACGGGGAAGGCCGCGCCGACGGCGTACGCCAGCGCGACGACGAGCCCCGATCGCAGCGGCGCGGTGGTCGGCGCCACCGAGAGCCCCAGCTCCTCGGTCATCATGGTATCGACCCAGAACTTGGGATCGGCGGTGACGTGCTCGACGATCGTGTCCAGCGCCTGCCCGCGATACCCCTTCCCCTCGAAGATGGAGCGCACCTCGCGCCGCTCCTCGTGAGGGAACTGCTCCACCTCGTATTCCTCGCGCGCGCGCTCCGAGAGGATGTACTCGCGCTCCGACTTGGCGGCGAGGAAGGCGCCGAGCCCCATGGCGATGGTCCCGCCGAGCAGCTCCGCGATCCCGGCGAGCAGGATGATGTGCGTCGACAGGTCGCCGCCGTGCACGCCGGAGACGACCGCGAACGCCGCGACCAGCCCGTCGTTCGCGCCGAACACGAGGTCGCGCACCGAGCGCCCGCCGGGGATGTGCGCCGCCTCGGAGTGCGTCGCGCCGTCGTCGCGGGTGCGCAGGAAGAAGCCGGGCAGTCTCAAGGGCATGTGAGTGCGACGGCTTGCCACGGTTCCGGGGGAGTGACAACCGCCCGTCCGGCCAGTATTCTGTCCGCCGGTGTTGAGACTGATTCTCATTTTCACCCTCAGCGCCGCCTTCTCCGCGCGCGCGCAGCCAGGGCAGAGCTTGCGCCGCGCGGTGGCGCTGCTCGACTACGTGGCCGGCGATTATCCGCGCGCAGTGGGGCCCTCGGGCGAGGTGCTCTCCCCGGACGAGCTCGCCGAGCAGCAGCACTTCGTGCTCGAGGCCGCCCAGGAGCTGCGCGACGACGCCGGCGAACAGGGCGTGGACCTGGCGGAGCGCCTCGACGCGTTGCGGACTCGCATCGAGTCCCGCGCGCCGCCGGCGGAGGTCACCGCCCAGGCGCGGGCGGTACGCGACGAGATCGCCCAGCGCTTCCGCGTCGTCCTGCTCCCTCCGCGACCCCCGGACCTGGCGCGGGGCGCGCAGCTCTACGCGCAGGCATGCGCGGCCTGCCACGGCAAAGGCGGGCACGCGCCGGCGAAGGAGCAGCTGGAGCTGTCCACCCAGCCACCGTCGTTCGCGGTAGCCGCCGAGATGCGGACCTCGAGCCCGCAGCGCATCTTCAGCGCCTCGACGTACGGCGTCCCGAGCACCGCCATGCCCGGATACGAGGAGGCTTTCGACGACGCCTCGCGCTGGGACCTCTCCTATTTCGTCCTCGCGCTCGCCCATCCCGCTCCGCCGGACGCGCAGCGCGCGCTGCGGCTCGCCCGCGCCGCCATGCTGCCGACCGACTATCGCGAGCTGGCCACCCAGTCCGACGAGGCGCTGCTCGCGCGCCTCGCCGCGGCCGGGCTCTCTCCCCACGACCAGGATCAGGCGCTCGCCGCGCTGCGGACCGGACCGTTCGCCGAGACGCGCGACGCCTCCTCGGGGATCGCGGAGAGCCGCCGCGACGTGCAGAAGGCGCTTGCGCAGGCGGCCGCGGGGGACCGCGCGGGTGCCAAGCGCACCTTGATCTCGGCGTATCTCGATCACTTCGAGCCGCACGAGCCGCGGCTCCGCGCCCGCGACCCGCGGCTCGTCTCGGACATCGAGCGGGAGTTCCTCGCCGTCCGGGTGGCGCTCGACGGCGGGCCGCGCAAGGGCGGGCCGGGCGGCGATGCGGGACAGGGCGGAGCCGGAGATCCCCGTCCGCCCGCCGCGCGCCTCGACGCGCTGCTGGAGAAGGCGGACGTGCGCGGGCCCGGGGGCGCGCTCATCGCCTTCGTCGCCGCTGTGGTCATCGCGCTACGCGAAGGGGTCGAGGCAGCGCTCCTGGTGGCGGCGCTGCTCGCGCTTCTCCGCAAGGCCGGCCGCACGGGGGACGCGCGCGCCGTGCACCTCGGCTGGGCGGCGGCGCTCGGGGCGGGTGCGCTCACCTGGTGGGCATCGGGAGCGCTTCTGGGCATCTCGGGCGCCAGCCGGGAGATCGTCGAAGGCGCGCTCCAGCTCGTCACGGCGGCGCTGCTCCTCTACGCGAGCCATTGGCTCCTCGCCGCCGCGAGCGCGCGCCGGCTGGTCTCCTTCCTCTCCGCCCGCACCCTGCAGGCGGGGAGCGCGCTGGTGGTCTTCGGGCTCGCTTTCGCCGCCATCTACCGGGAGATGTTCGAGGTGGTCCTCTTCTTCCGCGGTCTCTTGCTCGAGTCGCCCGGCGAAGGGGGCGCCGTCGCGCTCGGCGCCGCCGTCGGCTTGCTGGCGCTCATCGCGCTGGTGGCCGCGTTCCAGAAGCTGGGACGAAGGCTCAAGCCCCGTCCGCTGCTCTTGAGCTGCGGCGTCCTGCTCTGCCTCCTCGCCGTGCTGATGGTAGGGAACGGGGTGCGCGCGCTGCAGGAGGTCGGTCTGGTCCCGCTCACCGTGTGGGGCGGATTCGAGGTGCGCGCCCTGGGCGTCTACGCGACCCGCGAAGGGATCCTCTCGCAGGCCATCGTGGTCGTGGTGCTGGTCGCCAGCGCGCTGTGGACCGGGCTGCGCGGCGGGCAGGGCGGCGGCGCGGCCAGCGGGCGTGCGCCAGCGGCGGCGTAAGCCGTCGTTCAGTCGGGCGACGCGACGGGCGTCGCGATGCAGCGGCCCGCCCGGCAGGTCGCATCGACGCGCCCGGGATCGCGGCAGAGCGGCTCGATGCATCCCCGGCAATCGGCGGCGCGCTCCTCCAGCTCTTTGGCGCGCGTGGCCGTGACGGCGCGGGGAGAGCACAAGCTGGCGCAGCAGCTCCCGGGGGCGATGCGCGTCACCGTGCAGTCGGCATTGGAAGCACACGGCGCATCGTCCGCGCCGCGGGGTTGCGCCTGGGT
>JBJMQJ010000121.1:0-5284 GCA_045802765.1 Myxococcales bacterium | reverse complement strand
TCGCGGGCGAGGTACACCAGCGCGAAACCCCCGCCGCCGATCCCGCTCGACTGCGGCTCCACCACGGAGAGCGCGAACGCCGTGGCCACCGCGGCGTCCACCGCGTTCCCTCCCTGCCGGAGGACGGCGGCGCCCACTTCGCTCGCCAGAGGATGCCCCGTGGCCACCGCGCCCCGCGGCGAGACGGCGGCGGTGGCGAGGAGGAACGCAACCAGGACGTGCATGGGGCGGGCACTTTACGCGACGCCCGGCGCGCCTGGGTAGCGATTCGCGCGACGGGCAGTGCACGACCGCGCATCGAGCGCGTTCGCAGCTGGGAAGCTACTCGCGCCCGGCCGATCGCGCGGACGGATCATCCGGCGCCGGCGAGCGCGAGCAGCACCTCCCCGGCGCAGATCCGCCATCCGATAGCGAGCAACCACGTCCGTGCCGGCACGACTGGTGGATCTCTCCCCCGCTCGCGCCACGCCGAGCTGAACGGGTCGCGCGGCACGTCGCCGTAGCCCGCGGCTTCGCCCGGAAAGTGATGCAGGAAGTTCATCAGCACGTAGGCGATTGCGTTCGCCACTTGCGTGGGCGAGCGCAGGATGCGGGCGTGATAGTGGTCCGCGAAGACGGTGCCCCTCCGCTGCATCAGGCGGTTCAGCGCCTTCGCGATGCGGACGCCCAGCCCCTGCATGCCGCGCGCGAGCGCCCGCTCGTCGCGCGCCTCGACGACGAGGTGGATGTGGTTTCCCTGCACGGAGAAGTGGACCAGGCGGAAGCCGAACCTGTCCCGCCCGCGCTCGAAGCTTCGTGCGATGCGCGAGAAGCAGCGGCGCGACCGGAGATTCCAGACGTGCCGCAGGACTCGCCAAGTCGCATGGACCGGATACTTCGGTGACAGCACCGGCCTGCGCCGGTGCGGCACCTTGCGCAGCTTGCGATCCTTGGCTTGCCCGCGTTTGCGCCTGCGCTTCCTGCGCCCACCCCACGTGGGCAGATGCAGCTGCAACTGCTTCGCCGTCCCCGCCACCCTCGCCATGTCCCCTCCCCGCCGCCGCCACACCGCACCAAATTGCGCGGGGAGAGATTCTATCGAGGGGGGCTGACGTTCCCTCCCGGCGAGGGAGAGCGCGGAAAACGTCCGCTCATCGGGCGAGGACTCTCCTCATCGAGCGCAATCCGGTGCTCGCGGTTGCGCGAGAGGGCGCGGGACGTGCAGGAGAGACGCGGGTGCGATGCCGGCGCAGGATTCCGCGTTCGATGCGGCGCAACGTGCCGCCGCCTTCACCCGTTCGCCAGGCCCGCGTCTTCGAGGATCTCCCGAGCGAGCTCGGCGTCGTCCGCGGGGACGACCAGCTTCACCCCGCCGACCGCGTTGCTCAGCCACGGATGGACGCCGATGAATCCCTGGTCGCGGAGGCGGGCGTCGATCCCGTTCCGTTCGAGCAGCTCGCGCGCCATCTCCGCCTGGGTCGGCAGCGCAAACGTGGCCACGACGAACGGGTCATGGGCAGTCATCTCCACGATGGTAATGGCGGTTGCCCCGCGCCGCCGCCTTTGTTATGGGCGCTGCGCCATGCCGGCCAATCCTCCGCGGGTGCGCTTCGCCCCCTCCCCCACGGGCTACCTGCACATCGGCGGGGCGCGCACGGCCCTCTTCAACTGGCTGTGGGCGCGGCAGCGGAAGGGCACGTTCATCCTGCGCATCGAGGACACCGACCGCGAGCGCAGCACGCAGGAGTCCGTGCAGGCGATCCTCGACGGAATGCGTTGGATGGGGCTCGACTGGGACGAGGGTCCGGAGGTCGGCGGCCCGTACGGCCCCTACTTCCAGACGCAGCGGCTGGCGACGTACGAGAAGCACGCCGAGGAGTTGATCGCCAAGGGCCGCGCCTACCGATGCGACTGCACGAAGGCGCAGCTCGACAAGCTCCGCGAGGAGGCCGCGCGCGAGAAGCGGGGGTTCAAGTACCCGGGCATCTGCCGCGACAAGAAGCTCCCCAAGGGCACGCCGGGAGCGGTGGTCCGCTTCCGCGTCCCCGACGAGGGCGCAACCACCTTCCACGACCTGGTGAAGGGCGACATCACCACCCAGCACAAGGAGCTGCAGGACGAGGTGATCCTGCGCGCCGACGGCGTGCCGCTCTACAACTTCGGCGCGGTGGTGGACGACGTCGAGATGGGCATCACGCTGGTCGCGCGCGGCGACGACCACATCGTCAACACGCCGCGGCAGATCCTCATGTACCAGGCGCTCGGCTACCCCGTGCCGGCCTTCGCGCACCTGCCGATGATCCTGGGCGCCGACAAGCAGCGGCTCTCCAAACGCCACGGCGCGGTCAGCGTGCTGCAGTACCGCGACGACGGCTACCTGCCCGGCGCGCTGGTGAACTACCTCGCCCGCCTGGGATGGTCGCACGGGGACCAGGAGATCTTCTCGCTGCAGGAGTTGATCGAGAAGTTCGACTGGGAGCACGTCGGAGCGACCGCGGGCGTGTTCAACCCGGAGAAGCTGCTCTGGCTGAACCAGCAGTGGATCAAGGCGACCCCCGTGCCCGAGCTGGCCAGGCACGTCGCACCGCTGCTCGCGCAGCGCGGCGTGCAGGTGGACCCGGCGCTGGTCGCCCGGGTGCTGCCGCCCATCGTCGAGCGCGCGAAGACGCTGGTCGACATGGCGGAGCAGGCGCGCACCTTCTTCGAGAAGGGTGTCCGCTTCGACGAGGCCGCCGCGAAGAAGAACCTGACGCCCGAGACCCGCCCGCTCCTCGCGGAGGCGCGCGACCTGGTCGCCCGCCGCATCGGCGAGGGCCCGCAGGCGCTCGAGCAGGCGTTCCGCGACCTGGCGACGCAACGCGGGCTCGGCCTCGGCAAGCTGGCCCAGCCGGTGCGCGTCGCGGTGACCGGAACCACGGTGAGCCCGCCGCTCTTCGAGACGCTCGTGCTGCTCGGCCGCGACGAGGCGCTGGCCCGCATCGACGCGGCGCTGGCGCGGACCGGAGGATGACCATGCGGAACCTGATCGCCGCGCTCGCCCTGCTCGCCACCGCGCTCCCAGGCTCGCCGGCTTACGCCGCCGGCGGCTTCAAGGCGCGCGGCTTCTTCCTTCCGGACGGCGCGGTGAAGGTGGACGAAGATCGCTACCGCCTGCCCCAGGCGTGGGAGGACGCGGTGAAGTTCTACCGGTCCACGTACCCGCCGGCGAAGTTCCCCCGCCGCACGTTGCGCAACCAGTCAGGCGTGCGGGCCATGCACATCGCGAACTCGTCGCCCGCGGAGTGGGAAGGCGCAAACCTGTACGAGACTTCGCGCGGCGAGGTGCGCGTGTTCGTCATGGGAAAGCCGGAAAAGACGCCGGAACCTCCTCCGCCGCTGCCGCCGCGCAAGGCCGAGCAGCCGCGCCCACGAAAGAGCGGTAATCCATGACGGAAGTAACAGCTGGAAGTGCGCAAATGAGCCGCGGGACCCTCTGGGCGGGTCGCATCATCTCCGCCCTGCCCGTCCTCGGATTGGCGTTCAGCGCCTTCGGGAAGCTGCGAGGACAGGCGGAAGTCGTGCAGATCTTCTCCGGCCACTTCGGTTATCCGCCGCAGACGCTGACGACGATCGGGGTGCTCGAGCTGGCGTGCGCCGTCCTCTACGCGATCCCGCAAACGGCGGTGCTCGGCGCCGTGCTCATGACCGGCTACCTGGGCGGCGCGGTCGCGACGCACGTGCGCGTTTCGGAGACCGCCTGGGTGTTCGGGGCGACGCTCGGCGCGCTCGCGTGGCTCGGCTTGTACCTGCGCGATCCCCGCCTCCGCGAGCTGTTGCCGCTCCGCCGGCTGACGGGCTTCCGAACGGGCGGGAATCCTTGAAAACGCTCTCGATGATGGCCCGGCTCGCTGCAGCGCTGCCTCGCTCGCTCCGCCCTCAGGGCCCGCGTCCGAGAGATTTGGTTGTGGCGCAAGGGTCGGACCGTAAGGCTAAAGGCTCCATTCCTTGCGGCGGGGCGGTATGGTCGATTTCGGCAAGCACGTAGGCAAACAAAAAAACAAGCGGCCGCTCGATCCCGTGGAAATCTACGACGGGCTCGATCGCGCCAGCGATACGGGGCCACTGCGTCCGATCCAGCAGGCGGTCCTGACGACCTGGCACACCGCACGGCGCGACGAGCGCGACCTCATCATCAAGCTTCACACCGGACAGGGCAAAACCCTCATCGGCTTCCTCGTGCTCCAGTCGAAGCTAAACGAGGGCACGGGCCCCGCGCTTTACGTCTGTCCGAACAACTTCCTCGTTGCGCAAACCGCCGCTGAGGCCGAGAAGTTCGGCATCCCTGTCGTCGTGGCGACCGGCGGCGAGGATCTGCCCAACGAGTTCTTCAACTCCCAGGCGATCCTGATCACCTCAGTGCAGATGCTCATCAACGGCTTGACGAAGTTCAAGCTCGGCGCGAAGTCCGTTAAGGTCGGCGCTCTCGTCATGGACGACGCGCACGCTTGCATCGACGCGATCCAGAGCCAGACCAGCATCAGCATCAGCCATGGCACGCAGCCATACGCGGACCTGCTGCATCTCTTCGGAGACGAGTTGCAGCGCCAAGGCGGGGGCACATTCGCCGACCTGCGGCGCAACGTGTACAGCGCGCTCCTGCCCGTTCCGTACTGGGCCTGGATCGACAAGACGAACGAGGTCGCGGAGATCCTGTCCAGGAACACGGACCGCAACGAGATCAAGTTTCCGTGGCCTCTGCTCCGGGACGTCCTGCCGGAGTGCCAGTGCATTTTCTCGGGCACATCCGTCGAGATCCACCCATACGTGGCGCCGCTCGACGCTATCGGCTCGTACACGAAGGCCAATCACCGGTACTTCATGTCCGCGACGGTCACCGAGGACTCCTTCCTCGTGAGGGGCCTCGGCATCGCGCCCGAGGTGATTCGGCGCCCGCTTGTCTTTGAGAAGGAGAAGTGGTCGGGCGAGAAGATGATCCTGATCCCCTCGCTGATCGATTCCTCACTCTCGCGCGAGGTGCTCGTTGAGATGTTCGGGAAACCGTCAGACGCGAGAACGTATGGCATCGTGGCCCTCACCCCCAGCCGCGAGGGCTCAAAGGATTGGGAGAAGTACGGGGCCACGGTGGCGAACAAGGACCCCAAGAAGCCCGACATCGATCAGTGCGTCGCGGCGCTGCGGGATGGCGCGTTCGAGAAGACGTTGGTGATGCACAGCCGCTACGATGGCATCGACCTTCCGGACGCGGCTTGTCGCGTGCTGGTGTTCGACTCGAAGCCTTTCTCGGAGTCGTTGCTGGACCGCTACC
>JBJMQJ010000120.1:0-5696 GCA_045802765.1 Myxococcales bacterium | reverse complement strand
TTGCTCCGCCGTGGTGCGGAGCTGCTCCTCGGCGCTCATCTCGCGCGCGATCTGCGCCAGCCCGCGCAGCTGCGCGGTGGAGAGGTCGCCGAGAGGCACGCGGACGGTGACCGCCACCTGCCCGCGCTGCTTCTGCGCACGGACGTTCTTGCCCACGAACTGATCGAACCCCGGCCCCGCGGGCTGCGGGAAGGCGCGCTTCAGCCGCGGGACCGCCGCCGCAGGCAGATCGCCCAGCGGACGCCCGCCGCCGGCGGCGATGGCCTCGCGCTCCTTGCGGTACTCGGCCAGAAAGCCCCCCACGCCGAGCCGATCGATGACGAACTTGAGCCGCGCCTTGGCCTTGTTCTTCCGGTCGCCAGTGCGGTCGAAGACGCGCAGCACCGCCTCCGCCACCTCGAAGATCTGCTCGACCGGGAGGAACTCGTGCGCGAGGAACCCGGCGCGGCGCAGGGTCGAGAGCCCTCCGCCGATGGTGACCTGGAACCCGCGCCGGCCGTCGCGCACGCGCGCGAGGAAGCCGATGTCGTGGAACCCGCCGCCGACGCAGTCGCCGCCGCAGCAGCCGCCGAAGGCAATCTTGAACTTGCGCGGCAACGTCGAGGAGAGCGGCCCGCGGAGCAGGTGCCGCGTCATCGCCTCCGCGTACGGGGTCACGTCGAACGGCTCCTGCTCGGCGACGCCGGCGTACGGGCAGCCGGTGATGTTGCGCACCGAGTTGCCGCATGCCTCGCGCGTGGTGAGCCCGGCGGCGCCCAGGCGGCGCACCACGGACTCGACGTCCTCCATCTTCACGAAATGGAACTGCACGTTCTGGCGGGTGGTGACGTGCCCCTTGCCGTTCGACCAGCGCTCCGACACCTCGGCGAGCGCGAGCAGCTGCTCGGGCGTGAGCACGCCCTGGGGGATCTTGCAGCGCACCATCATCGGCCCGTCCTGCCGCTGCCCGTAGATGCCGTGCACGAGGCGGAAGGCGCGCCACGCGTCCGGCGCCACCTCGCCGCGCTCGAACGCCTCGAGCTTGTCGACGAACCGGTCCAGCTCGCCTTCGTCGGCAAATCCCAGCCGGGTGGACCCGAGAGCCTGCGGATGGTTCATCTCGGACATGGGAGTCCTCCTCACGCCGCCGGAGCGCTTCGGCGCTCCTGCGGGACGGCCGCGATCGCCGCGGCCAGCGAAACGACTTCTCCGACGACGAGCACGCCGGCGGATTCCGGGCGCTCGTCGGGCAGCGCGCATCCGCCCAGCCCCGCGAGCGTCCCCGTCCAGCGCGCGGCCGACTCGTGCGTCGCGTCGAGTACCACCGCGGCGGGCGTCCGCGCCGGCCACCCGCTCGTGAGCAGCAGCCGCGCGATCTCTTCGCGGTTCGCGAGGCCCATCAGCACCACCACCGTGGCCGAGCCGGGCGGCAGCTTCGAGAGCACCGGCGCGTACGCCGCCTCCGCGTGGCCCGAGACGACCACGAAGGCGGTGGAGAGCCCGCGGTGGGTCACCGGGATCCCGGCCATGGCCGGCGCCGCCACGGCGGAGGTGACGCCGGGCACCACCTCGTACGGGATGCCGGCGCGGGCGAGCGCGAGCGCCTCCTCGCCGCCGCGGCCCAGCACGAACGGGTCGCCGCACTTGAGGCGCACCACCCGCTCGCCGCGCAGCGCCGCGCGGATCATCAGCCGCTCGATGCTCTCCTGCGCGATCGAGCGGCGCCGGGCGCGCTTGCCCACGTAGAACCAGCGCGCCTGCGGGGCCAGGCTGAGCGCCTCGTGGCCCGCCAGCGCGTCGTAGAGCACCAGGTCGGCCGCGCGCAGGCGCGCGACGGCCCGGAGCGTCAAGAGCTCCGGATCGCCGGGCCCGGCGCCGACCAGCGACACGAATCCGCGGCTCGTCATCTGGCCTCCTTCGCGGCGTACAGGTCCTGCAGCGCCCGCAGCAGCAGCGGCCGCCGCTCTCCGATCGGGAGCCCGCGCTCCTTCCACCCCGCCCGGGCCTGCTCGCCCAGGTCCACCCACGCGCCGACATCCTCCGGCAGCACCGCCTCGAGCGCCTCGCGCAACAGGCCCGCCAGCGCGGGCGCCCGCCCGCCAGTGCTCACCGCTACCGTCACTCCACCGCGGCGGACCACTCCGCCCAGGAACGCGGATGCGCTGGCGGCGTCGTCCACCGCGTTGACGAACAATCCGCGCTCCTCGGCGGCCGCGTTCACGGCGCGGTTCACTTCGGGCGTCGCGGCGGCGATGGCGAAGAAGGCTCCGTCGAGGTCGCCCGCCGCGAAGGAACGCCGGGCCAGCGTCACGCCGGGCTGCTCGAGATCGGCGCGGATGGAAGGCGCGACGATGGTGACACGGGCGCCCGCGTCGAGCAGTCCGGGCAGCTTGCCGGCGGCGACGCGTCCGCCTCCCACGACGAGGACGCGCTTCCCCTCGAGGCGCAGGAACACCGGGTACACTTGCGCGTTCATGCGGCCCTCCGCGAGGCCGCCGCGAGCCCGCGCTCGGCCAGGAAGCCGAGGATGGAGCCCAGGCTTGCCTCGGGCTCCTCGCGATCGGTCTGCAACACCACCTCCGGCGCGGCGGGCGGCTCGTAGGGGTCGCTCACGCCTGTGAAGTGCGCGATCTCGCCGGCCAGCGCCTTCCGATAAAGCCCCTTCACGTCGCGCCGGATGAGCGAGTCGAGCGCCGCCTGCGCGTAGATCTCGACGAAGGGGATGCCTTCCTCCTCGGCCACGCGCCGCATCTCGGCGCGCGTCTCCGCGTACGGGGAGATGGCGGCGGTGATGGCCACCACTCCGTTGCGCGCGAGCAGCCGGGCGACGAAGCCGATGCGGCGGATGTTGGTGTCGCGGTCCTCGCGAGAGAAGCCGAGGCCCTTGGAGAGATGCGTGCGCACCTCGTCGCCGTCGAGGATCTCCACGGCGCGCTCGGCTACGAGCGCGTCCCGGAGCCTCTCGGCCAGGGTGCTCTTGCCCGCGCCGGACAGCCCGGTGAACCAGAGGATGAATCCACCTGGACGGCGCGGCGCGCGCCCCTTGCGCGTGGCGCCCAGGTGGGTGCGGAGGATCTCGGCCACCTCCGGTCGGGTGAACTCGCGGGGCAGGTTCCCGCCCGCCCGCAGGATCTCGCGGACGCGGCTGCCGGAGAGATCCAGCCGCTCCGAGACGGGATGCGGGCAGGTGCGCGGGGACGCCAGCATGTCGCAGGCGCGGCAGAAGAAGGTCGCGTCGAATCGCAGCGGAGTGACGCCCAGCTCGGCCGGCGTGAACTGCTCGAAGATCTGCTGCGCTTCGAGCGGACCGTAGTAGCGGCCAACGCCCGCGTGGTCGCGGCCGACGATGAAATGCGTGATCCCGTAGTTCTTCCGCACCAGCGCGTGGAAAAGCGCCTCGCGCGGACCGGCGTACCGCATCGCGGCGGGGAAGGCGGCGAGCAGCGTCCGCTCGGGCGGGTAGTACCGCTCGAGCAGCGCCTCGTAGGCACGGAAGCGCACTTCGGCGGGGACGTCGTCTCCCTTCGTCTCACCGACCAAGGGGTGGATGACGAGGCCGTCGGTGAACTCCAGCGCGAGCTTGGTCAGGTGCTCGTGCGCGCGGTGGATGGGGTTCCGCGTCTGGAAACCGGCCACCCGGCTCCAGCCTCGCTCCGCGATGCGGGCGCGCAGCTCGCGCGGGCTGAGCCGGTGTCGCGCGAAGGGCGGCGCTTCCGGCAGCAGCGCGCGGACCTCGCCGGACACGAGATTCACGGGCCGCGAGAGGAGGTAGGCGACGCCGGGGTGCGCGCGCTCCTCCGTGCGGTAGACGGCGCGCGCCTCGGCGAGCGGATCGCGGCGGTGCACCTCGCGGACGACGAGGAGGCCGGCGAGCCTGCCTGCACCGTCGCGCAGCGCGACCGGCGCGCCGCGCTCGAGCCGCGCCGCCTCCTCGTCGGAGGCCGCCAGCGTCAGCGGCAAGGGCCAGACGGTCCCGTCGGCGAGGCGCATGCGCGCGAGCACGCTCTCGTAGTCGGCCGACCCGAGGAACCCGGTGAGCGGGCTCGCGGCGCCGGTGCCGATGAGCTCGAGATCCGCCAGCTCGCGGGCGTCGAGCGCCAGCGAGGGCAGCCCGTGCGCGGCGGCGCGGAACGCGTCCGCGCCGGCGGCTGGGACGACGCGGTCGATGAGGGTACCGCCGTGCGGCTGGACGAGCGAGGGCATCTCAGGACTCCTTCGGGGGTTTGGAGGTGAAGCGTCCGTGCAGGCCGCATTCGGTCTTGGAGAAGGCGCGCCAACGCCCGGCGCGCGAGTCTTCTCCCGCCTTCACCGCGCTGGTGCAGGGAGCGCAGCCGATGCTGGGATAGCCGCGCCCGTGCAGCGGGTTGGTGGGGATGTCGCGCTCCCGGACGCGAGCCCACACCTCTTCGCTGGTCCATGCGGCCAGCGGATTCACCTTGACGAGCCCGAAACGGGGGTCGCGCTCCACCACGCCCGCTCGGGCGCGCTCGGGGGTCTGGTCGCGCCGGATGGCGGTGATCCAGGCGTCGAACTGCAGCATCTCGGCGCGAAGGGGCTGCACCTTGCGCAGCTCGCAGCAGCGATCCGGCGCGCGCAGCCAGAGTGCCGGCCCCTGCTTCAGCTCCTGCTCGGCGACGGTGAGCGCCGGCTCGACGCCGCGCACGCGGATGCCGTAGCGCCGCTCCAGCTCGCGCCACAGCACGACGGTTTCGGGAAAGAGCAGGCCGGTGTCGAGCGTGAACACGTCCACCGCGAGGTTCTCGCGGGCGATCGCCTCGAGGAGCAGGCATCCCTCCGGGCCGAAAGCGGTGGCGAATCCGATGCGGCCGGGGAACCGCTGCACGGCCCAGCGGAGCGTAGCCTCGGGAGGCGACCCTTCCAGCTGGGCCGAGGCGGCGGCGATGTCGGCGGGGCTCATCGGGATCCCTCGCGCAAGGCGATCGGCGCCTCGTGCCGGGTGGCCGCCGCGGGCAGGGCCGTGAAGCGGACGCCGACGGTGAACACGATGGTCGCAAGCGCGGTGCGCAGCGACCGCTCCGGGACCTTGCCGGCGAGGAGCGCGCCGGCGATTACCCCGGGGACGGCGCCGGCGAGCACCGCCAGGGCCAGCGCGGGATCGAGCCGTCCCGCGAATCCGTGTCCCGCCGCGGCCACGACCGAGAGGAGGAAGGCGTGCGCGAGATCCGTTCCGACGAGTTGCCTGGCGCGCAGCGGGAAGAAGCGCGCCAGCACGAAGATGAGGATCGATCCGCTGCCGACGGTGGTGATGCTGACGAGCATGCCGGTGGCGAATCCGATCGCCGCGGTGCCGGCGGCTCCGGGCGCCGCCACGGGCTCGTCCGGCACCCGGCGCAGATAGCGGACGAGCGACACGGCGCCGCTCGCGAGCATGGCGATGCCCAGCAGGCGCGCGATCGTCGCGTCCAGGCTGCCCTCGGGCATGAGGCGCAGCAGGCCCAGTCCGGCGAGCGCTCCGGGGACCGAGCCGAGGAGGAGCTTCAGCACGGTGGGCCAATGCACGGCGCGGCGCACGGCGTACGCGCCGCCGCCGAACAGCTTCATCACGCCGGCGATGAGCACGTCGGACCCGACCGCGATCCGCGGGGGGACGCCGAGCAGCAGCACCAGCGCGGGCGTGAGCAGCGCGCCGGCGCCCATCGAGGTCAGGCCGACGAGCAAACCCACTCCGGCTCCGACGAGCGCGGCCTCGGGGCCGA
>JBJMQJ010000119.1:0-11076 GCA_045802765.1 Myxococcales bacterium | reverse complement strand
GACGAGGACGAGGAGGACGGCCGGCCCGGGAAGAAGCCGGGCAAGGCGACGGACCGCAAGGAGGTCCGTGACCTGCTCGCGATGGGCCGCGACAAGGGCTTCCTCACGTACGACGAAGTGAACGACGCTCTGCCCGCCGACATCGTGTCGTCCGACCAGATCGACGACGTGATGTCGATGTTCGGCGACAACGACATCGCCATCGTCGACGAGGCCAACAAGGTCAAGCTGCCCGAGACCAAGCCGCCCGAGCCCGAGCCGGTCCACGCCAAGGCGGCCGAGGAGGAGGCGGAGGAGAAGAAGGAGCAGGAGGAGGAGGACAACTACTCCAAGTCGAACGATCCGGTGCGCATGTACCTGCGCAAGATGGGGTCGGTCTCCCTGCTCACCCGCGAAGGCGAGGTGGAGATCGCCAAGCGCATCGAGGACGGCGAGAAGGAAGTCCTCGAGGCGGTGCTGCACTCCTCGATCGCCATCAAGGAAATCATCCAGATCGGCGACCGCCTGCGGAAGGGCAAGATGCGCGTGCGCGAAGTGATTCGCGACGCGCCCGACGAGGACGACGAGACCTTCGACGAGCAGGGCCGCGCCGATCAGGTGGTGAAGCTGATCGACAAGATCCGCCGCCTCGACCGCGACAACGAGAAGCTCCGCGAGCAGCTCGACAGCAGGACCAAGAAGCTGTCGGTCAACAAGCAGAAGGAGCTGCGCGAGGAAGTGCTGCGCAACGAGCAGCAGCTCGCCGAGACGCTGGCCGAGATCAAGCTCAACACGCGGCAGATCGAGCGCATCATCGAGAACTTGAAGAAGCTGATCGAGCGCGTCGACGACGTCGAGCGCGAGATCAAGAACATCGAGCGCCGCGCGGCCCTGCCGCTGCGCGAGCTCAAGGTGCTGCTGCGCTCGGGCGAGGAGGACAACAAGGTCGGCCTCGCCGCGCGCAAGCAGCTCAAGAAGATGGGGTTCTCCGACGACGAGGTGGCCGAGGTGGGCCGCATCATCGCCGCCGCGCCGCGCAAGGTGAAGCGCGTCGAGGAAGAGGCGATGCTCCCGATGGACGAGCTGAAGAAGAGCTTCAACGCCATCATCGCCGGCGAGCGCAAGGCGGAGAAGGCCAAGGCCGAGCTGGTCGAGGCGAACCTCCGCCTGGTGGTGTCGATCGCGAAGAAGTACACCAACCGCGGGCTTCAGTTCCTCGACCTCATCCAGGAAGGCAACATCGGCCTGATGAAGGCGGTGGACAAGTTCGAGTACAAGCGCGGGTACAAGTTCTCCACCTACGCGACGTGGTGGATCCGGCAGGCCATCACCCGCGCCATCGCCGACCAGGCCCGCACCATCCGCATCCCGGTGCACATGATCGAGACCATCAACAAGCTGATCCGCACCTCGCGCTACCTGGTGCAGGAGATCGGCCGCGAGCCCACTCCCGAGGAGATCGCGGAGAAGATGGAGCTGCCGCTCGACAAGGTGCGCAAGGTGCTGAAGATCGCCAAGGAGCCCATCTCGCTGGAGACGCCGATCGGCGAGGAGGAGGACTCCCACCTGGGCGACTTCATCGAGGACAAGGCGATCACCTCGCCCTCCGACGCGGTCATCAACATGAACTTGGCCGAGCAGACGCGGAAGGTGCTGGCGACGCTCACCCCGCGCGAGGAGAAGGTCCTCCGCATGCGCTTCGGCATCGGCGAGAAGTCCGACCACACCCTGGAAGAGGTGGGCCAGGACTTCGAGGTGACCCGCGAGCGCATCCGGCAGATCGAAGCGAAGGCGCTGCGCAAGCTGCGGCACCCCTCGCGCAGCAAGCGGCTGCGCAGCTTCGTGGAGAACTGAGCCGGCTCACGCCCCGCAAGCGGCTGCGCACTGCCCGCGATCCCGGCGGCCGGTTCGTTGCGATTGCAACGATCGCGACCGCCGGACCGCGATGAACTAGGTGGCGGCAGCGAGCTTGCGCTGGAAGTACGAGCGCTCGGCGGGGCTGCGGGCGAGCCGCAGCGCCTTTCGGAACTCATCCGCCGCCTCGCGGGCGTGCCCGGCGCGCAGGTGCAGCTCGCCCAGCGCGGCCGGATAGAACGGGTAGCGCACCAGCCGCTCGCGGCCCGGCAACGCTTGCAGCTCCAACAGTCCGCGCTCCGGACCGTGCACCTGCGCCAGCGCGATGGCGCGGTTCAGCGCGACGACCGGCGTCGGCCGTTGCGCGTAGAGCGCGTCGTAGAGCGCAGCGATCGACTTCCAGTCGGTTTCGGCGAAGGTCGGCGCAAAGCAGTGCTCCGCCGCTATGGCGGCCTCGAGGAGGAGCGCGGTGGGTGGCTCGGAGACGGCCCGCGACAGCCACTGCGCACCTTCCGCCGCGAGCGCACGGTCCCAGGCCGAGCGGTCCTGCTCCTCCAGCGGCACCAGCGCGCCTTGCGCGTCGAGGCGACCCGGCAACCGCGCGGCGTGCAGGCACATGAGCGCGAGCAGGGCGAAAGTCGGGGGCTGGGCGGTCGCCGCATTTTCCGCCAGCAGGCGCGCCAGCCGGATCGCCTCCGCGCAGAGATCGGCGCGCACCGCCAGCTCCGGATGCGCGCCGTGGTAGCCCTCGTTGAAGAGGAGGTAGAGCGCGTCGAGCACGGCGTCCAAGCGGCGCGCGAGCCGCGGATCCGCCAGATCGGCCAGCGCACCCGCCCTTCGCAGCGCCGCCTTCCCGCGCGCCAGACGCTTCTCGATGGCCGCCGGCGACGCGAGAAATGCCTGGGCCACCTCGCCGACACCGAAGCCGCAGAGGAGCTTGAGCACCAGCGCGACCTGCACGGGCGGCTGCAGGCGCGCATCGCAGCAAGCGAACATCATCCGCAGCTGCTCTTCGCGCACCGCATCCTCGGTGAAGGCAGCGTCCACCGCTGGCGCCGGCTCGTCTTGAAGCCGCGACACGTCGGGCACGAGGCGCGCCCTCACGTGCTGCCTGCGGAGCAGGTCCAACGCGCGATTGCGCGCCGCGGCCCGGAGCCACGCCGCCGGGTTGTCCGGCACCCGGCCCATCTTCCAGACCTCGAGCGCGTGGCAGAGCGTCTCCTGCACCACGTCCTCGGCCAGCTCGAGGTTCGCCGGGCCGAGGACGCGGACGAGGGCCGCCGCAAGCCTCCCCGCCTCGTGGCGGAAGAGATGATCGACCAGCCCAGGGACGGCCGCGGCGGAGCTCACATCTTGCGGATGGGACGGACCTCGACCGTTCCGTCGACATCCAGGATGGGGCAGTCGCGGGCGAGCTCGGTGGCGCCGTCGAGGCTCGTAGCCGTGACGAGGAGGTAGCCGCCGACAAGGTCCTTCGCCTCGGCGAACGGGCCGTCCACCACCGTCTTCTTCTTGCCCTTGACCTGCTTGCCGCTCGGATCGAGCGGATCGCCGCCCTTGAACTGCCCTCGCTTGGACAGCTCGCCGATCCAGGTGCCCCACGCCTGCATGTGCTTCTGCATCTGCTCGGGCGAGAGCTGCTGGTAGCCGCCGCCGCGGAACACGTAGAGGAAGTCCGCCATGGTCATCTCCTTCGTCGAGAACCCGCGCCGCGCGGGATCTTGCCTCTACGACGCACCGACGTGCGGCGTCCGGACATCTTTCGAGAGAGGCGGACCTTAGAAATAATAGCCGATGCCGCCGTGGATGCCGAAGTGCGCCTCGCCGTCGGCGGGGGTGAAGGCGAGCGCCGCGATGACGCTGGCGCTGAACGGACCTCCGGGGCGCAGCTCGAACCCGCCGCCCAGGTTCGTCCAGATGTACCGCGACGTGTCCACCGTGGTCGCGACGACGCGGGAGGCCCGCTGCTGCTTGGTGTTGCCGGCGAAGGACAGCTCGACCGCGACGTTGAACCCGGCGCCTCCGAACAGCTGCCGCACTCCGAGCCCGAGCTGGACGCCGGGGAACCCTGCGCCGGCGCCTGCCTCGAATGCGGTTCCCGACGACGTCAGGTAGCTGACTGCGGCGCCCACCAGACCGTAGGGAGCGTAGTCGTTTCCGAACTCCGCCCGCAGCGAAAGGCCGCCGAGATCCGCGTCGGACCGCCGGCTGCCGCGGCTCAGATCGACGACGTCCGCGCGCGCCGCGAAGGCGCCTGCCACGCCGATCCCGAGTAGGATGCGCGCCTTCACCGGCCGTCATGCTAGCCCGTGCGCGACGGGCGCGCATCTCACGCGCGCTGGAATGTGCTCTACCATGCGTCCGGGCCCGTAGCTCAACGGCCAGAGCAGCCGGCTCATAACCGGTCGCATGCAGGTTCGAATCCTGCCGGGCCCACTTCGAGGAACTTCGCCGCCGCGGCGGGCGTTGACAGATCGGCGCGGGGAGGTGCACAAGCTTCTCCCCCCGGCGGCGGGGCCTTGAGCAGGTCGAAACGTCATCGAGCGAGGACACGTGTCGCGTGACAAGCTGAGGGCATTGGAAGAGCTGCAGAAGGTCGATCTCCAGATCCGCGACCTCGCGCAGCAAGCAGAGAAGCATCCCGCGCGCCTCAAGCAGATCGAGACGGAGCGCAACCAGGCCCGGGCGGCCCTCGATGCGCAGCGTGGCCGCCTGGCCGACAACGAGCGGGCCCGGCGTCAGAACGAGCAGCTCCTCCAACTGGAGAAGGAGAAGGTGCGCAAGTGGGAGTCGCGCCTCTCCGAGCTGAAGACGCCGCGCGAATACGCCGCGCTGGCCCGCGAGCTGGACATCGCGAAGAAGACCAACCAGACCGCCGAGGAAGAGATCCGCAGGCTGTCCGGCGAATACGAGGAGCTGAAGAAGGGGACCATCGACCTCGAGCGGGTGCTCGCGGAGAAGGAAGCGGTCGTCCAGAGCGAAGGCAAGCAGATCCAGGACGTGCTCTCCGGGCTGCAAGGGCAGGTGCAGGTGCTGGAGAAGGAGCGCGAGGCCGTCGCGTCGCGCGTCGACCGCTCGATGATTTCCCGGTACGAGCGCATCCGCAAGCAGCGGGGCGGCCTCGCCGTGGTGCCGGTGGTGGGGACGACCTGCAAGGGTTGCCAGCGGAACATCCCGCCGCAGATGGCGAACAACCTCCGGACCGGTAACGAGCTCCTCACTTGCCCCAACTGCCACCGCTTCATCTATCCGGCCGAGGCTGAAGCCGCGGCTGCGCCCGCGTAAGTGGTCGCATCGCCCGCGCAGCTCCTGCTCGCGCTGGCCGAGCACGACAGCCTCGACGCCGCCTGTGCGGCGCTGGGCATCGACAAGGAGCAGGCGCGCCGGCTGCTGCGCGGTGCCGCCCAGCAGCTCGCTGCGGCGGAGCCAAAGCCCAAGCCTTCGGCGCGCGTCACCTCGCCCGGAGAGGCGCGGCGCGTGCGCGTCTTCACCGACGGGGCGGCGCGCGGCAATCCGGGACCGTCGGGCGCCGGCGCGGTGATCCTCGACGAGGAAGGCCACGTGCTGGCGCGGCTCGGGCGATTTCTCGGCAAGCACACCAACAACGTCGCCGAGTACCAAGGCCTGCTCCTCGGCCTGCGCCGTGCCCGCCAGATGGGTGCCCGCGAGGTCGAGGTCCGGGCGGACAGCCAGCTGCTCGTCCGCCAGCTGCAAGGAAAATACGCGGTGAAGAACGAAGTGCTGAAGCGCCTGCACGAGGAGGCGCTCGCATTGCTCCGGTCCTTCGAGCACTACGAGCTGGTGCACATCCCGCGCGAGCAGAACGCGCTCGCCGACGAGATGTCCAACCGCGCCATCGACGAGCAGCTGAGCGACTAGCGGTGCGGGGCGTCCGCTTTTCAGCGGCCCGCGCCGTGTTACATTCGCGCGCGGTCGGAGCCGCCCGGGCGGACGCCGGCGCAATCATGCGCGGGAGGAAAGTCCGGGCTCCACAGGGCAGGGTGCTGGCTAACGGCCAGCCGAGGCGACTCGCGGGACAGCGCCACAGAGAACAGACCGCCGGCCGAAAGGCAGGCAAGGGTGAAACGGTGCGGCAAGAGCGCACCGCGCCGCCGGTGACGGCGGCGGCACGGCAAGCCCCACCTGGAGCAAGAGCAAATAGGGGAGCGCCGCTTCGAGCGGCAACGGTGGCCCGCCGTGCTCCCGGGTAGGCTCGCTCGAGGCCCGCGGCAACGCGGGTCCTAGAGGAATGTCCGCCTCCCCCGTCCCGGCGACGGAGCGGGGAGACAGGACCCGGCTTACAGGGCGGCTCCGACCATTTTCTTCTACTTCGCTGGACCGCGGTCGCTCCTGCGGACCTGCATCACTTCTTTTTTCGACTTCGAATCTGGTCCTGCGATGCACTTAGCACTCTCGAGGGCGGCAGGATCGACGAACACCGGGTTCGCAAGGTACCACTGCAAAGCAGCGCGTCCGTCTTCGTCCAAGAACTTGCTCGCGTTTCGGAAGCATGGCGCGGCTTCCAAACACAGCCGCTCGATGTGCCCAGAATAGAACTCTACGAATTCCGCACTGACGCCGCTCGGCCGGCTCCTCACGCCAGCGAGCGACAAGAATTGGACCATCTTGCCGCTCGAATCGCACTCCTGCCCGCGCGGCGCGCGCTCCCTCAGGTCGCGCGCGGCCTCGTTCAAAATGACCCAAAACCGGTCCCTATGACGGTGGCTCTGGCTCATGACGTCCCAATTCCGCTCGACACACCGAATCGTAGCCTCCGAGCCGGAGCACATTTCCGACACCTCTGCTGCAACCGCTGCCCGCATTTGGGAAAATGCAACCAAATACAGGGCTGCCAGAATCGAATGAGAACTTAGCTGGCCCATGGACGTCACCGATAGGTGTGAACGGGATACGATTGACCTACGGTTGCATCGGAACGACGGTCGAGGCAAGAAGGGCAATCCTGAGGCTGTTCCAGCCGGGAGACCCCGCAAGGGCGTTGAGGATCTGGAGGTAGCCGGTCGTGCGACGCTCGATGGTGATGGCTATCGCGTTGGGCGTCGCCAACCATGTGTCGGCGTTTGGAACCGCTCAGTGTCGACTGGACAAGGCGATGAAAGCGGAAATCGCTGCTGCGGACGCCCGGAGCTGGCGGGAGTTGTTCAACGCGTATTTGGATTACTCGGTGTGCGATGATGCCTCAATCGCCGAGGGGTTCAGCGATTCGGTCGGGAAGCTGCTTTCCGCGGAGCCGGTCCGTTGGAACGAGCTCGCCGGGTTCGTCAGGAGAGACGACCGATTCCTCGGCTTCATCGTCCGGCACATCGACGAGACAATTCCCGCCACGGTGACGGACTCGATCGAACAGAACGCAAGAGAGAAGTGCCCCGAGAGTGCCAGGAGCATTTGTCAGACCGTGCTGAAAGCCTGCAAGGACCTCCGACAGCTAGTGGAGGAAGAAAAGGACGGTGGCCGCTAAGGAAGGGATGGAGTCCATTGGCCCCCGAAGTCGTCGCGCAGAACTGAGCCGAAAAGAGCGAGCCGCCGGATGTGGTGACGGCGACAGAAGTCGACCAGGCGCTGGCGAACAGCCTCTGGAGTGTCGTTGACGACTCGGCCGAGGACTCACTCGACCGCGCGAGCGCTTCGCTCCGCTCAAGCTGCAGCAGGCCTTGGCCGTCGCCTGCTGAGCCGTGGCCATTTCGTGGCCAAGCGCACTCAGCGCGGCGTGAGCAAGTATGCGCGATTTTCCGCGCCGTTCAGCGATCCGACGCCGACGACCTGTCCCGTGTCGTTGACGGACATTGCTGTCTCGAACCGCCAACCCGAGGCGTCCTGGGTCACGGCGTCGAGCCGGTAGAAGACGCCGTCGCGCCATACGAAGGCGAAGCGCTCGCCGCCGACGGAAATCAAGGCATCCCCGACGATGTCGCCGCGGGCATTGATGCCAAAGGCGTGGCAAGTGACGGTTCCCTGCGGGCACCCGAGGACGTGCATCTGGCCGTCCCAGCGGAAGATGACCGACATGCCCGTGAGCGAGCTAGTCATTCCCCAGCCCGCGACGACGCCGGAATCGTTGATGGCGGTCGCCTCCGTCAAGGTCCCCGCCACCGTGCCGAGATCCTGAAGGACGCCGTTCTCCCAGCGGAACGCATGCGAATTCCAGACGCCATCGTCCGGGTGCAAGAACGAGCCCGCGACCTGATCGCGTGAGTTGATGGCTGCCGCGCTGGTCGCCTCTCCGATTTTCCCGATCTGCGTGAGCGAGCCGTCGTAGAAATAGGCGCCCGACGATAGGCCATCCGCGAACCAACCCACGACGTGTCCGGCGGAGTTGATCGCTCCCACACCCGCTTCCAGGCTGCCGTCCTGCGCTGTCAGAGCCGGTACCGGGATGCGCTGCAGCGGCGACGCGATGTAAGCGAGCCAAAAGCCGCTGCGGAGAGATCCGGGAAAGTGCACGTCGAGCGCCATGTTGCCGCGCGAGTCGGTGCCCTTGACGACCGCCGTCCCGGCGCCTTGCGGAAGGGGCGCAAGGGACCACCCGGATCCCTGCTCGTAAACAGCCCCTCCGCAGCGAGCGTCCGTCGAACAACCGATTCCCGAGATCCGGCCCTCGGCATCGATGAAGTTCGGGTTGCCGGTGCCCAGATCGGTCACCCTGTATGCTGGTACGCTGCTGGCCGGGCTGCCGCTCGGTAGGCCGGTCGTCCGTCCGCAAGCAACCAAGGCAACGAACGTAGCGGCGCGAAGCTTCTGCATGAGATCCCCCGCACGAAGTTGCGCATCGCGAAAGCGACCGGCCCGTCATGGGCCTAGGCGCGGACGAGCTTGCGCGTGACCACGACGTCCGCTTCGTGGCCGGCGCGGCGGATGCGCAAAATGACCGTCGTTCCCTCGGGGCCGCGGATGGCAAAGACCGCGCCCTCGAAGCCGAGATCCGTGACGGTCGCTCCGTCGATGGCGAGGATCGCGTCGCCGGGAACGAGGCCGGCCTCGGCGGCGCCGGCATTCGGGACGACTTGCTGGATGTCGAGCGCATCGGCGTGGGGGCGCAGGACGGCGCCGATGCCGGTCAGCTCGAAGTGCGCGTCGGCGCCAGGTTGTCGCGGCGTCAGCGCGATGGCGAGGGGCGGAGCGTCGCCATCTCTGGGGAGTGCGCCGAGCGAGACCATGCGCACGAGGTATCCCTCCTTCTCGGCCTGCACGGCGGCGGCGTCGGGCGGCACGTGCTCGAGCATGAAGCGGCCGTCGGCGCCGCTTTCTGCCTCAGGCGAGAGCGGGGCGACCGGCAGGTCTGGCGCGGCACCGCGGCGCCCTTCGAGCGAGAGCGTCGCGCCGCCGATGGGCCGCTTGGTGGCAGCATCGGTGACGACACCGGTGATGCGAGCTCCGGCGTGCAGCGCGAAATCGGCCTGTGCCCGCGAGTCGCCGATCTGCACCACCGCGTAGCCCGACCACGCGTAGCCGGCCGCCAGCGCGGTCGCCTCGTAGGTGCCGGGCGCGAGGCCGTCGATCTCGTACGCGCCCGAAGGATCGACGAACGACGCCGGCGCAATTCTCCTGGTTACCAACCCGTCGCGGCGAAAGACAGCAATGGCGAACGCGGCGATCGGCGCGCTGGTGCGCGCATCAAGGACGCGGCCGGAGAGCGATCCCATGGAGGGTGCGGGATTGCCCGCGTCCCCTTCGCCGCGGTCGCTGCGGCCGGCGCGACGACCGCCGCGGGAGCCCCCGGCCACGTTCTTCCCTTCGGGCGACAGCCGCAGCACGACGCCATCGACGTCTCTTCCAGTGACGCTCGTGAACGAAACCGGGCTCCGGCCGAATTCGCTCTCGAAGGGCGCGTATCCCTTCGCCTCGATCGAAACCAGGCGGTACGTGCCGGCGGCGCGCGGCGCGAAGCGAAAAGCGCCCCCGAGGCCGGTCGCAGTCGAGTGCGCGCCTTCGTCGTGCGAGAAGGTCAGCTCCGCGCCGGCGATCCCGGTCGACGTCTCGGCGTCCACGACCGTTCCCGCAAGCGCGCCGGGCGCGGCGGCTTGCGCCGGTTGGACGACGACGGGTTTGGAGAGTTGGATGGCGGGCGGCAGCATGGGACGTCTGACCGCTGCCGGCGCAGGAACCGCCATGGTCGGTCGCGTGACGGCGGGCGCCACCTCGGGTGTGCGGCTCGAGGTGGCCGGCGGCGTTCGGCTGAGCCACCACGCGAACACGATCGCGAGAGCCAGGACGACGAGCGCGATCCAGCCCCTCTGCATGGACGCCATCCTGTCGCGCAGCTTGCGCTCGCGCAACTCATCGAGTCGTGGCCGTCACTCCTGCAGGCAATAGAGGTGAGCCGCGCGGGACTTGTCCCCGGATTCCCTGGAAAGAGTTGGCACGCCGGGTTGCGTATGGTGTCCCCGGATCTCGACGGATCTCGACGGTGGTCCGGGTCGTCAGGCATTCGGCTTCATGAAGTCGATGCGCCGGCCGCGCGCGGAACGGTCGATGAGCGTCTCCAGGCGCCGGAGTCGCGTCTCCTCTTTCTTGGCGCTCATGATCCAGTGAGTGACGATCTTCCGGTAGCCAGGCGGTTGCGCCTCGAAGAATGCGGCCGCTGCGCGATTCGCGCGAAGCTTCTTCGCCAGCGCCACATCGAGCGTCATCTGCTCGCGCTCGTAGCCGTAGATGCCGCTACGTTTGGGATCCCGCGCTTCGAATGCCCGCAGGCCGGCGGGCCTCATCCGCCCGAGCGCAATCAGCTCCTTCACGCGCCGGACGTTGACAGCGCTCCAGATGCTGCGACGTTTCCGCGGGGTGAAGCGGATCGTCCAGCGCTCATCGTCGAGGCTACGGCGAACGCCGTCGATCCAGCCGTAGGCGAGCGCCTCGTCGAGGGCCTGCTGGTAGGTGAGCCCCTCACGGCCCGCGCGCTTCTTGTAGAAGCCCACCAGCAGTTCCTTGTCGCGATCGCCATGCGCGTCGAGCCAGGCGCGAAACTCGCTCGCGGAAGCGAAGAAGGCAGGTCTCATCGGGAAATCGAGCAGGCATATTACCAGCGAGGAAACTCCGGGTGCACCGGCCGTGACACTTTCGTGTACGCTCGCGCCGACGTGATCATCGCGGTGCGTGTCGATCGGGATTTGTTCACCCAACGGGCGCCGTGTTAAGCACGCGTCCATGATTCATCGTCTCCTCCCGCTCGCGTGGGCAGCCTCGCTTCTCGCGATCGGATGCGCCGCCCAGCCGCAGTACATGGCG
>JBJMQJ010000118.1:0-3558 GCA_045802765.1 Myxococcales bacterium | reverse complement strand
GAAGCCCTGGGCAAAAGTGTCGGCGGTCGAGGTGGACCCGGAGACCGGCTGGCGGGTCGGCGCCGTGGACGCATCCTTCGACGGCGCCGGCGCGGCCCAGTAGCGGTCAGTCCTCGTCTCGCAAGGCGCCTTCCTTCGCTTCGCGCCAGGCCCTCGCCACGCCGGGGGTCACGAAGGCATCGTTGAATGCGCGAACGCGGACGGGGTTCCCGCCGGTGAGCCGCTCGCGAAAGCCTTCCAGATCGACCTTCGCGCGCGTCTCTTCCAGCGTCAGCCCTTGCTGCACTGCCGCCTTGGTCTGCGCCGCGACGGACTCCAGCAGGCTCGTCACCAGCCGCAGGTACTGCTTGTCGCGCTGCACCGGCCCATGCCCTGGCACCAGCGCCGCCGCATCGATGGCCTCCAGCTTGTGCATCGTCTGGATCCAATCGGCGAAGAACGAGCCTATGCCGTACGGAACCGGCGCCACCACCAGGTCGCCGGTGATCAGCACTTTCGCGTCGGGGACGTACACGACCGCGTCGCCGCCGGTGTTCCCGCGGCCGAGGAACATGACCTCGACGGTGCGTTTTCCCAGCTGGACGACGACCCGATCCTCGAACCCGACGTCGGGCGGAGCCGCTTTCACCTGTCGCAGCTCGGGGACGGCGTCGTCGATGGCCTCGAGCACGTCCTGGATGTAGCGCCGGTCGTCCGTGGTCAGAGGCGTTCCGTCCCGTTTCTTGCCGCTCGCCAGGCGCTCGCGGACCGTGCGCGAGGCGGCCATGAGGCTCTCCGGATTGTCGAACCTCCCGGCCTGCTTCTCCATCTGGACGCGCGTGTATTCGGTGCTGACGATGGTCACGTCGGGCACGAGCTCGCGGTAGACGCCGTTTCCCGAATGGTGATCGGGATGCCAGTGCGTATTGACGAGGAAAACGATGGGCTTGTCGGTGAGCCGGCGGATGTCGCCGATCATCCGGCGCGTCAGGCCGGGAAAATGCCCCGAGTCGACCACCAGCACCGCCTCTTCTCCGACGACCGCGACCGAGTTCCCGCTCACCAGCCCGACGCGCGGCTCGGGCGCGATGAAGGCATGGACGCCGGGAGCGACGGTGACCGTTTCGTAGGAGCGCGCGACGCGCGGCTCCTCGGCGGCCGGAGGGGGACGTGCGTGGGTGCAAGCCCACCCGAGCAGGGCGCAGAGCCCTGGCATCCAGCGGTTCGCGGTCAAGCGCGCCCCCACGAGCGGACTACGCCGGCGACCCGCGCTTGTTTCACGCCTCCCGCTCCTCCAGACGCGTGTTACCTTTTCCTCGATGCGCCTCCTCCTCGTCCTCGCCGTGTCCTTGCCCGCGGCCGCGGCCACCGTCCGCGGTCCGGCGGACATCGCCACGCTGACCGCCTCGTCCGAGGCGGTGCTCCATGCCCGCGTCGTCGCCCGCGAGAGCCGCTGGGGAGCGGGCGGCCAGTCGAGCGGCCTCATCTTCACGCGCGTCACGCTGCAGCCGATCGAGTGGTGGAAGGGCACGGGCACGCCTGCGCTGATCGTGCTGCGCATCCCGGGCGGCACGGTCGGTGAGCTGACGCAGACCGTCGAGGGCGTGGCGGCGTTCTCGCCGCGCGAGGAAGTGGTCGTGTTCCTGCGCAAGCTGGGCGAAGAGCCCGGGACGTCCGTCTATGCGGTAGAGCGCCTCGCGCTGGGGAAGTTCGGCGTGGGCGGCACGCCAGGCGGACCCGAGCGGGCTGTCCGCGACCGCAGCCACGTCGCGTGCGTCGGCTGCGCGGCGGGCGAGCAGGACGACCTGCTCTTGCGCGACCTGCGGGAGCGCGTCCGCCAGGCGAGCGGGAGCGCGCGCTGATGCGGCTGTCCGCGGCCCTGGCCGCGCTCTTCGTCGCGCTTCCTGCCTCGGCGTACCAGCGTGCCCACGTGAACGGCAGCGGGCCGTTGCTGTTCTGGGCGACGCGAGGCCACTCGTACCAGATCGATTCGCGGGGCACCCCCGACCTCTCCAACGGGAGCGAATTCGGCGCCGTCCGCCGGAGCTTCGCCACCTGGGCGGCGGTGAGCTGCTCGGACTTGCAATTCAACGAGGAGGCCGCCGCGCAGACCGACCGCCGCGTCGGCTACGTCCCCGGCGGGACGAACCACAACCTCGTGCTCTGGCGGACGCAGAGCTGCGCCTCGGCGGTGCCCGCGAACGATCCCTGTCTTACCGAAGGAGGCTGCTCGAACAAGTACGACTGCTGGGACGGCGATTCGAGCGCCATCGCCACGACCACCACCACGTCGGTCACCTCGACCGGCGAGATCCTCGACGCGGACATCGAGCTGAACGATCCGGGGTTCGCCTTCACGACCTCGGATGGTCCGCCCTGCGCGCCGACCGGACCGCGGGTGGGCTGCGTCGCATACGACGTGCAGAACACCGTCACGCATGAGGCCGGCCACACCTTGGGTCTCGGTCACAGCACGGACGCGACCGCGACGATGTTCGCCTTCGCGCCCAACGGCGAGACGAGCAAGCGCGACCTGCACGCCGATGACGTGAAGGGAATCTGCGAAACGTACCCGAGGGGCGGCCCCACCTCCGTGAGCCCGGGCGTGACGCCCCCCGGGAGCGCGTCACACGGCGGAGGCTGTGACAGCTCGGGCGCGCCGTCGTGGGAAGCGCTGCTCGTCGCGCTAGGCCTTGTCGGCCATCCTCGTCGCCGGACGCGTGTCCGCGCCGCGGGTTGAAGCTCGAAAGCGGCTTCACGCCAAGGCGACGTAGTTCGTCACGGCGGCTATTCCGGATCCTCGTCCGCGTCTTCCGAGTCGTCCGGCTCCGAGAGCGGGGCGGGTTTCAGCTTCCCGTCCTCCGGGTCGGTGCGACTCACCTTGAGCTTGCGGTCCTCTTGCCGCGCGGACACGGCGAGCCCGCCCTGCGCGTCGACCTCGAAGGTGACGTGGACGCGCGGCTCGCCCGCCTTGGCCGGCTGGACGCCGTCGACGACCCACCAGCCGTCGCTGTGCAGCTTGCCCGCCGTCCGACCGGTCCCGCGCAGGACGTGGATGGCGAGGCGCCGCTCGTCGTCTCGCGAGGTGGTGAAGCTCTCCGTCGCGCTGGTGGGAATCTCGCTGCCCTGCGCAATGAGCTGCGTGGCCGACCCGCCGGGCTGCTCCACCGCCACCGCGTCGCCGAGCGCCGGCGGCCGCGAGCTCCTCTTGCAGCCGGCGAGCGCGACGGCGCCCGCGAGCAGCAACGCCCTCCTCATCGGCGCAGCGCCTCCGCGAGCGCTTCGCCGAGGATTCGCAGCGCGTCGTCCACCTGGCCGCGCGTGACGACCATCGGCGGCGCGATGCGCAGCGCGTTGCCGTACGTCCCGCCCTTGCCCACCAGGAGCCCGCGATTGCGCGTCGACTCGAGCAGCCGATTCGCCGCCTGCGGGTCCGGCTCCTTCGTTCCGCGGTCCTTCACCAGCTCGATCGCTTGCATGAGGCCCATGCCGCGCACGTCGCCGATCCCCGGGTAGCGCTCCTTGAACCCCTCGAGCCCCTCGCGCAGGGCCTGCCCCATCATCTGCGAGTTGAAGAGG
>JBJMQJ010000117.1:0-4409 GCA_045802765.1 Myxococcales bacterium | reverse complement strand
CTCGATCGAGGAGCGCGGCGAGCGGGCCAACGGACGCAGCTCGTCGCGGATGGCAAGCATCGTCTCGTACCGGTGGTGCCCGTCGGCGATGTAGAGCCTCGCGTCGGCGAGCGCCGCCGCCACGCGCCGCTGCGCGACCGGATCGGTCAGGCGCCAGACCTGGTGGACCGTGCCGTCGTCGGTCCGCCCGGAAAGCTCGGGCGCGGACGACTCGAGCGCGGCGAACTCGGCGTCCACCCGGTGCTCGGGGTCCGAATAGAGCGCGAAGACCTGCGAGAGGTGCGCTCGCGTGGCGCGCGTCAGGTTCAGCCGGTCGAGCCTGGGTCCCGAGAGGGTCCGCTCGTGAGGGAGCACGACCCGCTCTTCGTAGCGGCGCAAGCGCACCCTGCCGACGAATCCCTTGCGCGTGAATTCGTTTCCACCGACGGCGAACCGCTGGTGGTAGCGGTAGAGCGCGGGGCGCTCGTCGCGGCGCAGGATGCCGCCCTCGAGCCAGCGCGACAGCTCGCGCGCGGCGTTCGCATACTTCGCCTCGCCCTCGCCGTCCGGGAGGTCCACCCGGACGAAGTTGTGCGGGCTCTTCGCCCGCAGCCGGTCGCGCTCAGCCGCGGAGACGACGTCGTAGGGCGGCGCGAGCAACCGGTCGAGCGGACCGGCGCGCGCCGGGTCGTAGAGGACTGCGCGAAAAGGCGCGATCTCGGCCATCCGGCGACTCCACCCGCCGCCGATGCAGCGGCGTCAAATCCAATCCCGATTCTACCGCGCAACGAGGCTAAGCCCTTGCGGGAGGCGATTCTCCGTAGGCGCCCGCGAGCATCCCGTGGCGGAACGCCAGGCTGATGCGCGGCCCGGCGTGCGCCACCTTGGGAACGCAATGCTCCCAGTCGCGCTGCGCCTTTCCACCGGTGACCAGCAGATCTCCGCGTCCGAGGTCGAAGCGCACTGATCTCCCGCCGCCTTTGGGCCGGAGCAGGAAGCGCCGCGGCTCGCCGACCGAGACGAGCGCCACCACGGGCTCCTCGATCGACGCGTGGATCTTGTCCGAATGCCAGGCCACGCTGTCGCGGCCGTCCCGATAGAAGTTGAAGCCGATCGAATCGAACACGATGCCGTAGCGACGCGACAGGCAGAGGCGCATCTCCTCCAGGATGCGCGGCTCCACGGGAACGCCGGAGCGCAGGTTCCAGGGCGCCGTCAGCCGCGGCTCGAGCACGCGACCGTCGTACATGCGCCGCGTGCGCTGCGCCCACTTGCGCGCGGCGAGGATGCGCTCGAACAGCGCATCGGCGCCGCGCGCCCAGCCGGGCGCAACCTCCACCCACGACCGCGCGTCCAGGTCGATGCGGCGCAGGTCCGCGAAAGAGGAGTCGAACGACATCTCCTCGGCGGCGAAAAGGCTGGGCTGGAACACCGTGGTCATCGTCCCGGATCTATCACCCTGGAGCGTTCCCCGCGCCACCTTGCGCATGGCGGACCGGGGCCGGCGGAGCGCGAAGGTCCGCCGGACGACCTGGCGTGGGCCGCTGCCTCCTCGCGACTCGACCTGTCTCGCGCTACGCGCCAGAGTGCGCGTCCGCCATTCCAATCTGGAGGACCGGATGAGATCGGAACGCCTTGCCCTGACGTGCGCGCTCACGGCGGCCGCCGCCGCCGCGGAACCCGCCGGACCGAGGACGCATCGCCTCGACCCCTCGCCGACGACGGTGGCCTGGGGGCACTACGACGCGGCCACGAAGCCGGTGTTGCGCATCGCCTCCGGAGACACGGTGGTCGTGCGGACCCTGATCACCTCCAGCCCCGAGCGGTTGGAGAAGGCAGGGGTGGCGCCCGCGGAGGTCGAGCCGGCGCTTCGCGAGATCCACAAGTTGCTGACCGACAAGGGACCGGGCGGACACATCCTCACCGGGCCCATCTTCGTCGAGGGCGCCGAGCCCGGCGACGCCCTCGAAGTGCACGTCGACAAGGCCGAGCTGGCGATCCCGTATGCCTACAACGCGTTCGGCGTGGGCCGCGGCTTCTTGCCCGACGACTTCCCGTACTCGCGGACGCGGATCATCCCGCTCGACGCGCGGCGCATGGTTGCCCGGTTCGCCGACGGCATCGAGGTGCCGCTCCGGCCGTTCTTCGGCAGCATCGGAGTGGCCCCTCCCCCTTCGATGGGGCGCATCGACAGCGCCCCGCCCGGCCTGCACGGGGGCAACCTCGACAACAAGGACCTGACCGCGGGCAGCGTGCTCTACCTGCCCGTCTACGTGCCGGGGGGTCTGCTGGAGATCGGCGACGGCCACGCCGCGCAGGGCAACGGCGAGGTGGACATCACCGCCATCGAGACCTCGCTGGTCGGCACCTTCCGCGTCCTCGTCCGCAAGGACCTGCACCTCACCTGGCCGCGCGCCGAGACCGCCACGCACTGGATCGCGATGGGCATGGATCGGGACCTCTGGTCCGCGGCGAAGATGGCCGTCCGGCAGGCGGTCGACCTGCTGGCCTCGCGATACGGCCTGCCGAAGGACGACGCGTATATGCTTGCGAGCGTCGCCTGCGACGTGGAGGTCACCCAGCTGGTCGACGGGAACGTCGGGGTCCACGTGCGGATCCCCAAGGCGGTCTTCACCCAGGCAAAGGCGCCTCGCGCTCCCTGACGCTCAGATCGTTCAGGACCACGTCGAGTTGATCCTGCAAGCGTCCCGACGATAGAACCCCTCGCGGGGGCTTCTCCGTGAAGCATTGGCACGAAACCGCCGAGATCCTGGACCGGGTGAGGAACCTGGCCGGCGCGGGCGTGCGCGCGGCGATCGCCACCGTGGTTCGCATCTCCGGCTCGGCGTACCGGCGACCGGGAGCAAAGTTCCTCGTCGCCGAAGACGGCTCGACCTCCGGCGGGGTCAGCGGTGGTTGCCTGGAGACCGACGTCCGCGCCATCGGGCTCGAGGTGGCGCGGGACGGCGCGCCGCGCCTCGTGCACTACGACACGGGGTCCGACGAGGAGACGCTGTGGGGCCTGGGGCTGGGATGCGAGGGCGCGGTCGACGTCTTCGTGCAGCCCGCCGGCGCAGAGCTGGTCGCCGGCGCCGCCGCGCGCATCCTCGAGTCGATCGCGGCCGCCGCCCCGTTCGCGGTGTGCACCGTGGTGGAAGGAGACGCCGCGGGCCGCTCCCTCGTCCTGGCCGGAGGCAAGCTGTCGGGCGCGACCGGCGCTCCGGAGGTGGACCGGGCGGCCGCCGAGCGTGCCGCGCAGCTCGTCGAGTCGGGCGAGAGCCGCCTCGACCAGCTCGCCGGCAGGTCGGTCTTCATCGACGTGCTCCGCCCGCCCCCCGCCCTGGTCGTCTTCGGCGCAGGAGACGACGCGCGCCCGCTGGCGGCGCTCGCGGCCCAGGCCGGCTTCGAGGTGACCGTCGTCGATCACCGGCGCGCGTTTCTGACCCCGGAGCGTTTCCCGCCTCCGGCGCGCCTCCTGCTCCGCCGCGCGGAGGACGGGCTGGAGGGACTCGCGTTGAGCCGGCGCCATTTCGCCGTCGTCCAGACGCACGCATTGCAGCACGACCGCGACTGGCTGCGCGCGCTCCTCGCCCAGCCGCTCGCGTACCTGGGCCTGCTCGGGCCGCGGACGCGCAAGGAGCAGATCCTCCGCCAGCTCGGCACCGCCGAACCGGACAAGCTGTTCGCGCCCGTCGGTCTCGATCTGGCAGCGGACGGTCCGGAGCAGGTCGCGGTCAGCATCGTCGCCGAGATGCTCGCCGTGAACGCGGGGCGCGAGCCGGGGCACCTGCGCGCGAAGCGCGGAGGCATCCATGAAGGATGACCGCTCCGGCCGCGTCGCGGGCGTGGTGCTCGCCGCCGGCACCTCCAGCCGGATGGGACGCAACAAGCTCTTCCTGCCGCTCGGCGACACCAGCGTGCTGCGCCGCGCGGCGGGGACGGCGCGCGAGGCCGGGCTCGACCCGGTGCTGGTCGTCCTCGGCCACGAGAGCGATCGCGCCCTCGCGGAGCTGGCCGGCTTGCGCTGCACGCCGGTCATGAACGTCGACTTCGCTCGCGGGATGAACACCTCGGTGCGCGCCGGCATCGCCGCGGTCCCCGACGACGCGTCGGGCGCTGTGCTGATGCTCGCCGACATGCCCTTCGTCACCGCCGCCATGTTGCGAGTGCTCGTCGACAAGTACCGAGCTGGCCAAGCGCCGCTGGTGGCCTCGACGTACGGGGACGTGCTCGCCCCGCCCATCCTCTATGGCCGGCCGCTCTTCGGCGAGCTGCGCGCCCTCGACGGCGACGGCTGCGGCAAGCGGGTGGTGAAGGCGCATCGCGCGGAGGCCGTCGAGATGGCCTGGCCACCGGAGGCGCTCGCCGACCTGGACGTGCCGGACGACCTCGAGCGGGTCAAGACCCGGATCGAAGGAGGCTGAACGCAT
>JBJMQJ010000116.1:0-5779 GCA_045802765.1 Myxococcales bacterium | reverse complement strand
CGCCACCGAGCCGGAGACGAGGACGTATCCGACGTCGGCGAACTCGAGCCCCTTCTTCGCGTTCTGCTCGACCATCACGATGGCCTTGCCTTCGTTGCGGCGCAGCTCGGAGAGGATCTCGAACACCATGTCGATGTAGCGCGGCTCGAGGCCGATGGACGGTTCGTCCACCAGCAGCACGCGCGGGTTCATCACCAGGGCGCGGGAGATCTCCAGCAGCCGTCTCTCGCCGCCGGACAGCACGCGCGCCGGCTGCCCGCGGCGCTTCGCCAGGCGATCGTACTTCTGGAAGATGCGCTCGGCCGCCTGCTTGGCCGCGTCGGGGCGGTCCATGAGATAGCCGCCCATCCACAGGTTCTCCTCGACGGTCATGTCCGGGAAGACCGAGTTATCTTGCAGGATGTAGGCGACGCCCGACTCCTTCAGCTTCTCGTTCGCCGACAGCCGGGTGATGTCCTTCCCGTCGACGCGGACGCTCCCCTTGGTGATGCGCGTGAACCCGAAGATCGAATGGAGGACCGTCGACTTCCCGGCCCCGTTCGGACCGATCATGCAAAGCGCGCGGCCGGACGCGATCTGCAGATCGATCCCGTGCAGGATCTCCATCTTGCCGTAGCCCGCGTGCAGATCGGAGAGCGACAGGATCGGAACGCCGCCGGCGAGCTGCGCGATGCGCTCGCGCGTCGGCGGCTCCCCGGCGAAGCGCTCCATCAGGTCGCTCCCAGGTAGGCGTCGAGGACGCGCTGGTCCTTCTGCACCTCTGCCGGCTTTCCTTGCGCGAGCAGCTCGCCGTGCGCGAGGCAGTAGATGTACTCGGCGAGCTGCATGATCACGCGCATGTTGTGCTCGATGACGAGCAGCGTGATGCCGAAATCCCGGTTCGCCTGCCGGAGCCGCTCGAGGAGGCCGTTGATCAGCGTCGGGTTGATTCCGGCGGTCGGCTCGTCGAGGAGCAGCATCTTCGGCTGGCTCATGAGGGCCATGGCGAACTCGAGCAGCTTCTGCTGCCCGAACGACAGATCGCCTCCCGGCAAGTGGCGCTTGGCGTGGAGCCCGACGAACTGGAGCAGGTCCTCCGCCTTGCGCTCGTCCGACGTGGAGGGCCGGAGGTACACCGACCGCCAGCCCAGCTCGGCCGGCGGAACGCTGATGAGCATGTTCTGCAGGCAGGTCATCCCGCGATAGATGCGCGTCTGCTGGAAGGTGCGGAGCAGCCCCAGGCGGGCGATCTGCGGGACGCGGAGCGTGGTGATCTCGCGCCCTTCGAATCGGATCGATCCTGCATCGACCGGATGCTGGCCGACGATGGAGTTGAACAGGGTGGTCTTGCCCGACCCGTTGGGCCCGATGAGCCCGTAGATCCTTCCGGGCGGGACCGCGAGGCTCACGTCCTCGTTCGCCACCACGCCGCCGAACGACTTGCGGACGTGTTGCACCTCCAGGATCGGCGTCACCTTCCCGACTCCGACGCGGGCTCGTCGACGCCCTGGCCGAACCGCTCCGGCCAGCGCTCGCGCGCCCAGCCCAGGATTCCGCGCGGGAAGAAGACGACGATGACGACGATGAGCAGCCCGAGGGCGACGCGCTGCCAGCCGAGCAGGTACGTCCAGAACAGCTCCTTCATGACGTGGAAGATCGCCGCCCCGAGGACCGGCCCCCAGAGCGTCCCCTTCCCGCCCAGGATGGCCATCAAGACCATCCACACCCCGAACGTCGAGCCGGCGAACGCGACCTCGCGCGGGTCGATGAACCCCACCAGGTTGCCCACCACGCCGCCCATCAGACCGAGGAAGAAGGCCGAGACGCACCATGCCGTGGTCTTGTAGCGCGTCGTGCGCAGGCCCATCGCCTCGGCCTTGTCCTCGTCGTCGCGGATGGCGTTGATGGCGAGTCCGAACCGCCCGGCGTAGAGGAAGCGCAGGACGGGAAAGGTGACCACCGCGAGCGCGAAGGACAGGTAGTAGAAGAACGTCTCGCGCCCGCCGATTGCCCCGGGGAACTGGGGCGGGACCATGCCGCCGCCGCCGCCGACGAAGTCCCAACCGCCCGCGAGCTCTCCGGCGGCGATGCCGATGCCCAGCGTCCCGATGGCGAAGTAGTGCCCCCGCAGGCCGAGCAGCCCGGAGCCGATCAGGGCGCCGACCGCGACGGCGAGCAGCGCGCCCACGCCCATGCCGACGAACAATGAGGAGTAGTAGCCGAGGTGCAGATCGCGCTGCACCACTACGCAGGCGTACATCCCGATCCCGAAGAAGAGGATGTTGCCGAACGAGTTGTAGCCCATCTGCCCGCCGAGCAGGTCCCAGGTGAGCGCGAACACGATCATCACCCAGAGGAACGCCATCTGGCTGCGGTACGCCGGCGCGAGCGCCGGGGCGAGGAGGCCGAAGACGAGGATCACGGCGGGGATCAAGAGCTCGCGCGCGGAGGGCAGCTTCATGTCAGGTATCTCCGCTGACGGGCCAGCGAGAACCGGCGCCAGACGAGGATCACGACGAGCAGGCCGAAAATGAACGCGGCCTGGTATTCGGCGCCGAGGACGAACCCCGCGAAGTTCTCCGCGACTCCCAGGCCCAGCGCGGCGGCGAGCACGCCGAGGACGTTCCCCAGCCCAGCGAGGATGACGATCATGAACGATCGGATTGTGTAGGGCAGGCCCAGGTAGGGATGCACGATCCAGGTCATCGCGACCAGCGCGCCCGACGCGCCGCAGATGGCGGCGTTGAGCCCGAAGGTCCAGGCGTAGACGCGGTCGGTGTCGATCCCCATGACGCGGGCCGCGCGCGCATTCTGCGCGGTGGCGCGGATCGCCTGCCCCATCCGCGAGCTCTTGAGGAACGCGATCAGCGCCGCGCCGGCGAGGAGCGCGGCGGCGAACGCCACGAGCTTGATCTCCGAGACGGTCACCGCGCCGCCCAGCAGGACGAGCGTGCCGAACCCGGACTCGGCGGTGTGCACGTTGGCGCCGAACAGCCCGTTCGCGAGCTGCTGCAAAAGGATGCTCAACCCGTAGGTGGCGAGGATGGAGATGAACAGGTCCTTGTCCACCACGCGGAAGACCACGATCCGGTACAGCGCCCAGCCCAGCACGAACAGGAGGATCGCGGCGACCGGCACTCCGAGGAGGGGATGGATGCCGGCGCGGTAGAGGAAATAGGCCGCATAGCCGCCGAGCATGACCAGCTCGCCTTGCGCCACGTTGATGAGCCCCATGACGCCCCAGACGAGCGCCATCCCGTAAGCCGCCAGGGCGAAGATGGCGCCGATCAAGATGCCGTCCAGGAGCAGCTGGAGCGACAGCGAGGGCGCGGCGAAGAGCAGCCTGAGGTTTTCCATCGGGCGGAAGACTCCCGGCCCCGCTCACGGGGCCGGGATGCGATCAGACTCGGTACTCCTTATTGCGGCATCTTGCGCGGGAAGACCAGCTTGGTCTCCGCCCACTTCGTCGGCGCCACGACTTTGTAATCGCCGCCCAGCACCTGGTAGAGCACCATCGGCTTGGCGACGTTCTTGCCCGTCGGATCGAACTTGATCGGGCCGTAGAAGGTCATCATGTCCGTCGCGGAGATGGCGTCGCGCACCTTCTCCGGCTCGAACGATCCCGCCCGCGCGAACGCGTCCGCGAAGACGAGCACCGACGCGGTCGACTCCGCAGCCTGGTACGGCGCCGGGTACTTGAATTCCTTCTCGAACATCTTGGCGTAGTCGTCGGCGCTGCCGAACCACTTGTCCTTGTAGCTGAGCTTCCGGTCCCACTGCGAAGCGCACAAGACGCCCTCGGCGAGCTTGCCGAGGTCCTCGGCGATCTTGGCCGAGTCGCAGTGCGTCGTCGCGACGATGGGTACGTCGACCTTCATCTCGGCGGTCTGGCGCACCACCAACGTTGCCCCCTTCTCGTGCCCGGAGACGAGCAGCAGATCGGGCTTCACCGCCTTCACCTTGGTGAGCGTGGCGGCCATGTCGTTGATCTCGGGCGGCAGCTTGTCGTCGACGAGCACCTTCATGCCGTGCTTCTGCGCCGCCTCGACGATGCCCTGCCGGACGTCGAGGCTGAAGGGATCGTTCTCGAAGGCCATCGCGATCTTCAGCGTCTTCGGATCCCGGCCGTGCTCCTTGGCCACCTCCGCGGCGACGTTCACCGCGTCCCGCAGGTAGTAGTCGGAGGTGGAGAGCACCGCGAACAGGTACTTGTATCCCTCGGTGAAGAGCTCGCGCGCCGCGCCGTTCCCCTCGACGTGCGGGACCTTGTACTTCTCCGTCACCGGCGCGATGGCCTTGGTCAGCCCGGAGCTGTACGCGCCGAGCACGAACTTCACTCCGTCCTGGTTGATGAGCCGCTCGGCGAGCTGCGCGCCGCGGGCGGGGGTGGATTCGTCGTCGTAGTAGAGCACCTTCAGCTTGTACGCTTTTCCACCGACCTTCACTCCGCCCATCTCGTTGATGCGTTTCACCGCGAGGTCGTAGCCGTCCTTCGTGTTCTTGCCGTTCACCGAGTACTTGCCGGTGAGCGACACCGCCGCGCCGAGCACGACGGTGTCGCCTTCGACCTTGGCGGCGGCGCCGCCGACGGCGACAAGCAGAAGTGCGCACGCGCCCGCTGCGGCGAGGCGCGGCTGGATGATCGACTTCGGCATGTGTTCTCCTCTCGTGCCCGCTGTCTTCATGGTGGACGTCGCCGAACAAGGCTTCCGACTTTGGTCCATCCGAGCACGTCCGCAGGCGGCTCCGCAAGAGCACCGGGCGGGACATTCGTCCGTCCTGATTGGCTGTCTGGCCCGGAACGGAACAGCCCGTTCCGCAACGGAACAGTCAATCTTCCCGGCCGGAATTCTTGCGAATCTCCGGCGATGGTCGGGTGCCGCGAGCGGGAAGTCCGAACCCCGCGCCCACCGGGGCAAAAACGGCACGGCCGATGCTGTAGCCGGCCCGGCGCACCGCCGCCGCCGTACCCCTGCAGCGGTGTCGTCAAGGGAACAGGAAAAAGGAGGAACAACGTGCATCTGGAAGCCATCGGCAAACGAGCGACGTGTCTCGCGGTATTGGCCGGCATCGGCCTGTTTGCGCCGGACGCCGTCGCCGACGGTGTTCCGACCGGTCTGCCGCCAAGCCCGACTTTCGGGATCCAGAAGTTCACCCAGCCCATGCTGCGGTTCGACGTGTTGCCGCGAAATTCCGTGGCATCGCTCCAGCCGCCGCCGACGGAGCAGTCCAACCAGACGCAGCAGCCCGTCGATCCTCAGCTCGGCGGCGGCACGGGCCCCATCGAAGGCCGCCCCCCCGGGCCGATCTGGGCGCACCAGGAGTTCGCCCGCTTCCCGCCGCAGATCGCGGTCGAGGTCACCCAGGAAGGCGCCAAGGTCAACACGGTCTACAACCCGGGAGTCCCGGCGACGCTCAATTCCGGCGTCGGCGCGGGAACGCCGGTCCCTCCCCGCTTCCACCCGCAGCTTCCCGACCAGGGCCCGCTCAAGGTGTGGACGTTCAACGGGACCTTCCCGCCCAAGCTGATGATCGGCCGCTACCAGGAGCCGATCCTCTTCCGCGAGCACAACAAGCTCCCCGCCAACGAGAACGCCAACGGCGGATTCGGCCGTCACTCGATCTCGACGCATGAGCACAACGGCCACCACGGCGCGGAGAACGACGGATTCACCGGCGCGTACTTCTGGCCCAACCAGTTCTACGACTACCACTACCCGATCGTGCTCGCCGGCTGGAGGACCATCAACCCCGCCGCGACGGATCCGCAGGCCGCGACCCCGAACCCCAACGACCCTGG
>JBJMQJ010000115.1:0-11058 GCA_045802765.1 Myxococcales bacterium | reverse complement strand
GAGCTGGTGCTGGTCGCGCTGCGCCTGCGCCTCGGCCACGCCGACGATCGCGGCGCGGATCGCGTCCATCGGCCGCACGAGCGTCGGCTCCAGGCCGGTGATGCCGGGGAGCTTCGGCGCGGCAGCGTTGATCCCGGCCTGCTTCCCGAGCCCGGCGACTTCGGCCTGGAAGCCGTGCATGAACATCGAGCCGAGCACCTTGCCGGACTCGCGGAAGGTGACGCCCTCCTTCCGCAGCTCGAGCGCGACGCCGTGCATGAGCTGTCGCTGCGTGATGGTGCCGCGGTTGAAGGCGTCGGTCAGGTCGGCGACGTTCCGCGCGACCGCCCGCTTCTGGACGTCGGCCTCCTTCTGGAGGTTCTCCTTCGTGCGCTCCGACCGCTTCTGCAAGGCGCCGATCGTCTGCGTCGTCTCGAAGTCGCGGAGCGCCCGGTTCGCCTCCGTGATCTTCTTCGCGGCGTCGAGGCGGCGCTGCTGGAAGTCGGTCGCGGACTCGCCGGCGCCGTGGCGGATCCCCATCGCACCCAGGCCGGCAGCCGCGATGTCCTCCCGCAGGGAGCGACCCTCGCGCTTCGCGGTCGACGCGTCGAGCTTGTCCTGCATCGCGCGGATGCGGAGGTCGAGCCCGTTCTCGATCGCACGGATCTTCACGGCCGTCCGCTCGTCGATGACCGAGGTGATGCGGCCAGCGATCGAGCTGCCGATGGAGTCGAGGTTCTGCGCCGACGACTCGAGCGCGTCACGGACGGACTGCTGCGCGTCGCGGACGGCACCCGAGAGAGAGTTGGCGAGCTGGTCGCGGAGCTCCGGCGCCCCAGCGCGGATCTTGTCGATGAAGGACTGGAGCAGCGGCGACCCGAGCTCGGCGCCAGTGACGGAATCGATCGCCTTCCGGTAGATCGCGCGCGCCTCGGCATCAGTGACGCCGGTCGCGAACGCTTCAGCGGATGCCGTGCCAGCCTTCTTGGCAGCCGTCTCGACGGCGGGGTCGTTGAGGGCGCCAGACCACGCGGCCTTCACGAGTGCGGCGATCTTGTGGCGGGCCGCGACGACGTCGGCAACCTGCTTCTGGAGCCGCGCGTTGATGGCGGTCGCCTTCCCGCCGATGTCCTCTGCGCCCGCGATCGAGTCGGGGCTCCGGCGGTGAGCAGCGTTCACGTCCATCACGGCCTTGACGCGAGCCCGCTCGGCGGAGAGGCCGCGCTCGATCCACATCGCGGTGCGCTTCGCGTACATCTCGCGCGCGTTCAGGGCCGGGGTGGCGACCCGGTCGTTCGCGGCCGCTTCCGCGTTCGCGGCCTTCTCGGCCTTGTGCAGGAGCCAGAGGGCGGCGGTGGCGGCGCCGATCGCGCCGAGCACGGCGGGGCTGCCGAGCAGCGTGAACTTGGTGGCGCTCGCCTTGGTCGCGGCACCCGTTTCGGCGCTCGCAACGGTCATCGCTTCCAGGCCGGCTACCTCGCCGCCGAGCGCGGCGACGTTCGCGCGGAGCGCCACCGTGTTCGCCTCGATCGCGGCAGTCAGGGCGGCACTCGACCCGGCTTCGGCGCTCTGCGCCCCAGCCGAGGCGCGGGAGGCGCCAGCCAGGAGCCCCTCGGCCTTGGCGGCCGTGCCGACGACGAGGCCGAACACCTTGTAGCCGGCGACGATCGCGAGGATGTGCCCGCCGCCGACCGCATGGACGAACGCGGCAGCTTCCTTCGCGGCCACGCCGAGCGGCGGGCCGACCGCGTGCGCCACCTCGCCCATGCCGTGAAAGACCGTGCCGAACGTCTTGGCGGAGCCAGACAGGAGGTCGGTGAACTCGCCGCTCTTCCGCGCTTCCGCGATGAACTCCCGCAGGCCGGCGGCACCCGCGGAGAGGCCGGGCAGCATCGCCGTGCCGATGTCCTCCATGACGTTCTGGACTTCCTCGTGGAAGCGAGCCCACTGGCCCGCGGCCGACGCCGCGAACTTGGCGGTCTGGCCGGAGAACCGCCGGTCGATCTCGCTCATGATCCGCGTCTTGGACGCGCGGGCGTCGAGCGCCTTCGCGCTTTCGAGGTGGGCCTTCAGGACGAGCTTGTCCTGCGCGGTGAACTTCGCCCCGGACGCCTCCGCCTCCGCGATCTTCTTCGAGAGGGCGTCGTAGCTCGGGGTCAGCTTCGGGATGATGATGCCGAGGCGGCGCAGCGCAGTGTCCGAGCCGCCCTCGGCGCGAGCCAGGATCACGGCCGCCTGCGCGAGTCCCATGTGCCGGGCGACCGCGATGTCCTGCGCCCGGTTCAGGTCCTTGTACGCCGTCTCGCTGTTCTTCGTCTGAGTGACGATCCGCTGGAAGGCCTGCGCCAGGTCGGGCAGCCCCGTGCCGGTCGCCACCTCCATCGTGTTCAGGACGTCCTCGAGCGACTTGCCGTGCACCGTCCACGAGGCGCCGACCGACTTGACGGTCTGCTCCAGCGCGGACAGCGCACGCTGCTCGTCCGAGGCGTGCTTGATCGAGGCCTCGAAGAACTTGAAGCCGCCGTAGCCGACGCCGGCCGCGGCGGCGATCTTCCCGAGCCCGGCGAACGCACCCTTGACGCCGGACTCCATCTCGCCTCGGAAGCCGGCGGTGTTCGGCCGGATCCGGACGTATGCGGAGGCGATCTCTCCCGTCATGGGTTAGGGGCGTCCCTGCCGCTTCCGGGCAGCCTGCGGCTTGGCGGCGCCGCGCGACGAGCCGGCCTTGCCGGGCCGGTCGAGCTGCCCCATCAGAGCCATGAGCTTCCCGCCGTAGCCGCCGCCGGAGCCGCGAGGCGCAGCGGGCTTGCCGTCGTGCGTGCGCGGCTGCTCGACCAGGAGACGGTCGATCTCCTTCACCTCTTCGGCGTTGCGGTTCTCGGTGAGGGCGGCGTAGGTCACGTTGCAGAGTTGGCGGAGGTTCAGGACCCCGAGGCCGGAGCCGCCGGCAAGGAGGATTCGCCCGTCGAGGTCGTCTCCGTGCCGCCGGACCCACTGGAGGAGCCGGACGGCTGCCCAGTAGGGCGGCCAGAGTTCTCTCCGATCAGCCAGCGGATCACCGCCCGGATGTCCGTCATCGTGAGCGGCTTCGCGGCCTCCGGGTCACGCACCTTCTTCCAGAGATCCTCCTGGCCGGGCTCGAGCAGGGCGAGCACCGTCTGGTCGTAGATCTCCAGCGCGTCGACTTCGCTGACGATCAGGCGGACGGTGCCCGAGGCCTCGTCCTTCACCTCGTCGCCGATCTCGCCGTTGATCATCTGGAACCAGCGCATCGTCGCCTCGGGGGCGACCGCGGCGCGACGGACGAACGACTCGCCGCCGATCTTGAACGTGCGCTCGTCGACGGACTTGCCGAACCGCTCCTCGCGGGAGACGGTGATGGTGCGGCCGGTCAGGTCGCCCTTCGGGCTGACCTCTTCCAGCTCGTACGAGGTATCGAAGTCCTTCATGCCTGCTTCCTCCTTAGAGTCGGGCCGACACGAGCGCCGGCCGTAGGTAGGGGTACTCCGGGGCCCGGCTGGTGCCGAGCTCCACGAAGGGGGCGTAGAGCACGGTCGACCCGACGTCGACGTACGGGCTGAGCGGGTCGGCGCCGAGGCGCCACGTGATCGAGCCGCGCAGCCGCCCGGTGCGGACCATCGGGCCGGGACGGCCGGAGGCGTGGTGCTTCGCCGACGCCTCGACGCGGATGCCGCGGCGGATCAGGTCGCGGACGACGGGGCCGGTCGGGCCGGAGAGCATCTTCCGCATGTCGGCCTCGTGGATGCGGAACGCTCCGAGGTCGGCCTTGATCAGGTCCTTGATCGCCATCAGGCGAGCGCCGCCTCCAGCGCGGCCAGCTCTTCGTCGGTCAGGCGGTAGCCGCCGAGCGCGACCCGGATCTGGATCTCCCACCCGGAGGCGCCGCCGGCGGTGCGCACGGGGACGGCGGGGTCGAAGAACAGCTCGCGTCGGCGATCTTCCGAGGGGAACAGGAAGCCGGCCTGGTAGGCGCGGCGCGTCCAGGCCCAGAGCGCCCACACGTCCGCGTCGCACTCGCGCGCGGTCGCCTCGAGCGCGGCCGGCGAGGGGAGCTTGAACGACTTGCCCGCCTGCTTCACCGTGGGCGAGCAGCGGAGCACCGTCGCGGTCATGTTGATGATGTGCACCGAGCCCGCGGTCGAGGGGCGCATGCCGGGCGCGAGCGGCGGCTGGAGCGGCAGCGTGTCCGCCTCGGCCGGGCCGCCGGCGTGGACGGTGAGCTGCGGCGGGCAGTCCCACGCGGGCATCCCCGGCGACACGAACGACCGCGCGATCGCACCGCCAGGAGTCGACGCGACGGCCAGCTCGCAGACGTCGAGCCACTCGCGGCAGAGCGCGTACAGGTCGAGCGGGCCGCCGCTCACGCGGGGCCCTCAGCTAGTCGAGGTGGATCAGCGTTCCGGGCCGTGCGCCGATCACGCGAGCGTGACGGCGACGAGCGCGAGACGCGAGCCCGCGGGCACGCCGGCCGGGTATAGACCGGGCGGCAGTGGCGGGCGAGGTGGAGCCGCCGACACGCCTTCCGGTCGCCGAGGCTGGCCGCATGGGCGTCGGCGCGGAGACGGGCGTAGTTCATGCCGCGGTGCGCCGGCTTCTGCGTCTCCGCGATGGCGGAGAGGAAGTTGATCGCGACCCGGTTCTGCGCGGCAGGGCTCACGGGGGCAGTGTGCGCGCGGGTGCGGACAGACGCCATGCGGCGTAGTCTGCCACGGGGCGCCGCCACCGTCCAGCGTGAAGGTCGTTTGGACGCTCCCAGACGCCCGCTGCGCCTCCAGACTCCCCGAGCGCGGGGGATCAGGTCATTCGGAGCGGGAACGGCGGCACGTCGGGCGAGAACGTCATCGGGCGACGGCGACCGCGAGTGGCCCAGTACGCCTTCAGGAAGGTGTCGAGGCGGGGCAGCCCGGTCGGCTTGGTCGGGTCGAACCAGTTGGCGAGCAGGCCGCGCTCAATCGTGATCCCTTCCCGATCGACCTTCGTCGTTCCCTCGGGCAGGAGGCACGAGTCGGAGTCGGCGCACTGGAGGTAGAGCTGGCAGCCGAGCTCGGCGGCGGCGTCCCGGCCGAGCTGAGGCGGGTCGACGCCGTAGCGGTAGCTGACCGAGAACGTGCCGGGCTGGTCGTCCTCCAGGCTCATGTTCTGGCAGGAGGGCCAGTGGCGCCGGACGACGGGCGGGCCGGGATCGTCCATCCGGGTCAGGTAGCGCCAGCGGTCGAGGCGGTAGCTGGCCGGGTCGACCACGACGCCGTCGATCTTCACCTCGACGATCTCGCGGACGGGATAGCCGGCGAGCTTGACGCGGCTCATCGGCTCGCAGCCGCAGCGGTCGCCGCACTCGTTCCGCCAGCCCCACGCCCACCCGAAGCCGTACGGGGCGGAGCTCCAGTACCACGGGCCCGCGGCGGCCGAGCCCCAGCACCCGCAGCTCCCCCGGCAGGGCCGAACGGTGACGGGGCCGCAGAGGCCGGTGAACTGCCGCCCGCTGATCTCGAACAGGGCCATGCTCGCCTCGAGCGCCATCACGTCGAGCAGCGGGTCGGGGCCGCCGCCCGCGAGCGGCGTCTCCGGGACGATGAACTTCTGGTTCGGGAGGACACCCTCCCCGTTGCCGTTGATCGCCGCGATGGTGACGAGTTCCTCCGCCTCGGCCTGGACGGCCACGATCACGTCGTTCGCGGTCGCGGTGTTCGCGCCGCCGCCGTCCGCGCTCGTCGTCACGACGATGTGCGTCCCGGTCAGCACGGCGGTCGTCTCGGCGGTGCCGCCAGCGCCGCGGTCGATCTGGATCGTGATGAGGTTCCCGTCCTCGCCGGGCTCGAGCGCGACGAGCCGCATGTCGGTGTTCGTGCCGCCCTCGAACACGACGTCGAGGCTTGCCTTGACGCCGCTTCCTTCAGCGACGTCGCAGCAAGCCGCGAGGTCAGCGCCGTCGATCCAGGGATCGCACGGGCCTAGTACCGGGCCGGGGACCGACACGAGCTCGTCTCCCCCCGGTTACGTGATGAGCTGGGTCTGCCAGCCGCAATCGGCCGTCGGGAGCTCGTCCGTCCACCACATCCCGCCGTTCGGCTGCGCCTCCTCCGGCTGGTCGCCGTAGATGCCCATGCCCCAGAACGGGTTGCCCCGCGTGAAGCCCATCAGCTTCGGCTGGAGGAAGTCGTTCGCCAGCGAGTGCGTACCGATCTGCCACCGCGTCGACGGCCAGATCCAGTGCGCGTAGCGGTTCGGCGCCTCGGCCTGGTGGTCGTCGTCCCACGCCGTCGCCCACCCTTCGAGGCAGACGTTCGGCTGCGGGGCGTCCTCGCAGGAGACCTGCGTCGGCCACCAGAACCCGCGGACGTCCGGCCCGTCGACGATCGCGGACGCGCCGAGCATCAGCTCCATGAGAGCCGGCTCGATGTCGCCGAGATCGAACTCCAGGTCGAAGCCCATCAGCTTGTCGTTCCCGCGGTAGCGCGCGAGGACGCAGTCGCACCCGCTGATCAGCCGCTTGTCGTCGCCGGCCTGAACCTGCGGGGTGACGCCGAGCTGAATCGACTCGTTCGTCACGTAGACGTTGTTGTCCTCCGCGAGGGGGTTCCCGATCTCGTCGAGACGGGTCACCCTCACGAGGCACAGGTGGATCTGTTCGAAACAACCCATGGTCGCGTCTCCTTTCTCTCAGCACTCCGTTTGGCAGCGGTCGACCAGCACCGCGGCCTGGAGGGTGGTGTCCCAGTCGATCAGGTAGTACCTCTCGGCCCTGTACGTGATCGAGTTCGGCTTCCCGTGCGCGCCGCGGTCGAGTGCCTGCGCGACGTTGTCCGGCGTGGTGAAGATCTCCGAGCGCCGAATGTCGATCGGCCCGGTCGCGTACATCCACTCCTGCCCCGCAGCAGCGGGAGCGTGGCCGCCGTCAGGCGCCACGGCGTCGACGTAGCCGGCGTCCGGGATGACGACGTTGCCGTTGATCGTCCGGAGGACGCCGGTCTTGTCGTCGATGACGTAGTAGTTGCGGAGGAACGTCGCGGCCATCGGGCTCATGTGGATCAGCCCGAGCTTCCCGCTCCGGGCGATCTCGCCCTCGAGCAGCGCGAGCCCGTTCACGACCGACGTGATCGTGTCGCCGTTCGGGAAGGTTCCTTCCCCATCGGCGAGGTGCGGCTGGTTCCCGAGAAGGTCACCGGCCAGGAGCTCGCGGGCGACGGCGGCCGACTCGACCGCGGTCAGCGCGGCGACCGCGCGTGCCTTGAAGGCGTCCTGGTCGGGGATCGTGTACGAGGTGCACGTCTCCGGCAGGACGACGGTGAAGGCGGCGAACTCGGGCAGCGGGATCTCGTCGCCGTCCGGCTTCTCGCCCTGGTCGGAGCCGACCGCGCACGAGTCCCAGAGGGAGGCGAGGTAGGGCGGGTAGGGCCAGACGGTGACGCCGTTCATCCACCGCTCGCGGCCGGCTCCGGGCTCGAGCCAGCCAGCCGCGACCGCCTCTTCGATCCCGACGACGGCACCGCTGTCGAGGTCGACGACGATCCGTACGCCTGCCGCCGGCGCCGAGGCGGCGGCGAGCAGGCTCCGTACGGGAGGGATCGGAGGGGGACCATCGACCGTGCTGGCCGGGCCGAAGCCGATCTGACCTACACCGCCCATCTCAGGTCCCCCTCTCTAGTCCCAGTTGCCTTGGCTCTCTCGGGCTCAGTCGGCGCCGTTGTAGTCGATCGGGCAGCTCACCGAGTCCGGCAGCGACACGGTGCCGCTGTCGCACGTCGTGATCGTGATGCCCATCGACTCGACGCCGATGAACGCGAGGTTCTCGAACGTCTCCCCGAAGATCTGGAAGTCGTTCGTCGCGTTCAGCACCGAGTCACGCACGAGCCCGAGCTCCAGCGTGCCTCCGTCGACGAAGAGGAACGACCCCTCCGGGTAGAGGAACGCCTCGACCGTGTCCGGGAAGTTCAGCAGGGCACCGTCGCCCTGCGACCCGAACACCTGGCCGCCAGCCGTCGACCCGTCGATGTAGAACGACGGCTCGATGTTGTTCGCCCGCAGGATCCCGACGAACTGCGCCGGCGTCATGTCGAACCGCTGGAACTGCGAGCGGTAGACGTCGGACACGATGAGCTGCTGGACCCAGGCGGGCAGCTGCACGCGGAGCACCGCGTCCGGATCCATGCGGTGACGGGAGCGCATCCCGGCCGCCGCCGTGATCAGGACGCTCGGGATCGTCGCCGAGGCGCCGAGGCCGAGGTTGTCCGCCGTGACGACCGACGAGGCCGCCTCGATCGCGTCGAGCAGCGCCGTCTCGGCGAGCCGAGCGTGCGCCGCCATCGTGAGCGCCGTCCACTGCGCCAGGAGCTCCGGGAACGTGCGAGCCCCGAGGTTCCCGAACTGGAGGCAGTGGAAGATGATCGCGACGTCCGTCTCCGTGAACGGCGGGCAGTCGATGACCTGGCAGGTCTTGACTGCCTCCGAGCCGCCGGCCGCGTCCTCGGCCGCCGTCTTGTACCCGACCGCCTCCGAGATCGCGGCGAGCGAGGCCGGCTGGGCGTAGCGGATCCCGCCCCGGTCGGCGTTGAAGGACGGCATCGACGCACGGACGGGGCGACCCGCCGTGGCGATCTGCTGGAGCTGGTAGTACGGCGTGACCGGGGCGCAGAGGCCTCCGGACGCGACCAGCCCCTCGTCGAGGCCGAGGCGCTTCCGCGCCTCCATGTTCTGGCGGATCACGCTCGGATCCGTCGCCGCGGCGATCAGCGCCATGTTCGCCACCTCGTCCTTCGAGAGCTTCCGCTCCGCCGGGTAGAGGTGCGACCAGTCGGCGCCGGCCAGCGGGATCAGCTCGCCCGAGGTGCCGGGCGGGATGTTCCCGAAGTTCCGCCGCGCGGTCATCATCATCTCGCCGAGCGCGACGAGATCCAGCTCCGCGCCGACGCCGAACCCGTAGTTCGGGGCGGACGCGGTGAGCGCGACGAGCTCCTCCGCCGTCTCACGCGGCCGTGCCGCGCTCGAGCGGCCAGGGCGGCGCAGCGGCGCCGGGCGTGCCGCGGGGGCCGCGGCGACGACGGGCTCCGGCTCGACGACCGGCGGCTCCGTGATGGCGGCCTCCGGCTCGGGCTCCGGCTCCGTCTCCGGCTCCGGCTCGCCCTCGGGCTCCGGCTCGCCTTCGGCCTCGGCGCGGGTCGCGAGCTCGTCCAGCTCGGCGGCGAACTCGTCGTCCGTCACCGCAGCGACGGCGACCGGCTCGGCCGGCTCGACGACGGGCTCGGGCTCGGTCGTCCCGGCCAGGACGGCGCGGGCCTCCTCGAGCGCGGCGACACCCTCGCGCATCTCGACGAGCAGATCCGCGCGGGAGCGCTCGTCGTTGATGAACGAGTCGGCGTCGGCGCGGACGGCGGCCGATGCCTCCTCCGACGCGACGATGAACTCGTTGAGCTGCTCGTCGGTCAGGGCGGCGAAGTCCTCCGGACGGTCCGGGAACACCGGGTCGATGCTCGGGTCCCCGCCGCTGATGCCGTGGGCGAGGATCTCCTTCAGCGTGTGCTTGGTGGGCTTCATAGCGACATTTCCTCCTTGTGTCGAACGCAGACTCACGTGGGTTGCGCTCGGCGGCTATGTCGCCTCGCTGGCGGGGAGCGGCTAGGTCGCTTTCCCGTTGGCCCTTCCTGGCGCAGAAATCTAGCGCGGGGCGCCGCTGACCCCCTCTCTAGCGCCGCCCTAGGAGCGTCCTAGGACAGCGGCCAGCCGTCCGGCGGGCAGCCGGTATAGACCGCGGCCACGCGTCCCTTGTCGTGGCCGGCGCGGGCGCGGCGGCCGAGCAGGGAAGGCACGACGTCGGGGTGCTCGACCAGGGAGGGGACGACCGCGTACGCCTGGAGGCCGAGCCCGCGGAGCCCGCGGCCGATGATTTCGTCGTCTGCGCGCAGCCGCTCAGGGAAGCCCTGCTCTTCCGCCCACGCGAGGAACGCGCGCAGCACCGGGACGGGCCAGATGTTCGCGATGGCGGGGACCCAGCGGGCACGGCTGAGCGGGGCGAACGGCGAGCCGGTCTGGCCGGCGGCGCGGAGCGCGGGGAGGTTCTCGCGCGGCTGGCCGCCATGCCAGAGCACGAGCACGTCGTCCGGGCGCAGCCGAGCGGCATGGCGGGCGGCGGGCACGAAGCCCTCGCAGAGCACGACGTCGTCCTGGACGACGAGGCGGTGCGTCGCCTCGGGCGGGGTGCGCTCGAGCGCGAGCCGGTAGGTGCGCCACGGCGACGGGAAGCCGTCCGGTTCGGGGTCGAACACGACGTCGACGCCGGGCAGCTTCCGCATCAGGAGCGTGACGAGCTCGGAGCGGGCCGGGTGCGCCTGGATCGCGAGGCTGAGGATGACGCGCTCGAGCGGCTCGGGCTCAGGCGGCGGCTCGGGCTGCCGCGGGCCGTCCCACTGCATCGGGCTAGGCCGGCGGCGGGATCGTGGCGATGATGAACTCGATGACGCCGGTCGTCGGCGGGGCGCCAGGGCCGTTCGTCATGACGGCCTTCAGGTCGCGGGCGGTGCCGAAGATCCAGCGGGCCTGGAGGAACTGCGAGATCACGGCGCCGTCCGTGCCGGCGGGGTAGGCGCCGAACTGGCGAGGCAGCATCCAGAAGCCGGCCACGCCGTAGGTGGCGCCGTTGTTCCCCTGCCCATTGTCGGGCCCCACGTTCACGTCGCCGGCGAAGCACGACGCGAACTCGGAGACGGTCTGCTGACCGTCGACGTAGACGTTGCACTGGAGGTCGCCGTCGAACTCGTCGCCGGGCGCGATCGAGATTCCGGAGAGCGGGAACAGCATGAGCTCGCCAGCCAGGGCGGAGTAGATCGTCGTCCCGATCCCTTCCACCGGGGCGTCGTCCCGGACGATGTCGACCACGTTCACGGAGACGCGGGTGACCTTCAGACCGCCGCCGCCACCTCCGCCGCCACCGACAGCCGTGCGCGTGCCGTCAGGAGCGACGACGTACACGATGTCGTCCTCGGCCTGGACGAGGCCGGGCTCGCTCGTCTGCTGCTCGCTGTAGCCGGGGCGGAAGCGCCGGTCGAGTCCCATCACGGCCTCCTT
>JBJMQJ010000114.1:0-12893 GCA_045802765.1 Myxococcales bacterium | reverse complement strand
GGACCAGTTCGCCGTTTTCGGCGAGGGCACCGTGGCGCTGAGCGACCAGTGGGACTTCATCGCCGGCCTGCGCTACTACCACTTCAGCGAAGACAAGCAGCAGCTCTTTGGCGGCATTTTCGGCGAGGGCCCGAATGGCGAGGTCGTGTCGCAACCCGGCAACACGAAGGCCGACGGCGTGGCCCCGCGGTTCATCTTGAGCTACAAGATCGCAGACACCACGAAGATCAACGCCCAGGTCTCCCGAGGCTTCCGCCTGGGCGGCATCAACGACCCCCTCAATTTTTCCCTCTGCACGCCGCAGGACCGCATCACCTTCGGCGGCCACACCAGCTGGAACGACGAGACCGTCTGGAACTACGAGCTGGGGGCCAAGTCGAAGTTTTTCGGGGGAAAGGCCTCGGTGGACGTCTCCGTCTTCTACATGGACATCCACGACCTCCAGACGACCGTGACGGCCGGCTCCTGCTCTTCGCGCGTCATCTTCAACGTGCCCAAGGCGCGAAGCATGGGGGTCGACTTCGAATTCGAGGCGGCGCCGACCCGCAATTTCGATTTCACGCTCTCGGGGAGCTACGACGATGCCAAGTTGCAGTCCACGTTGACCTCGACGGCCCCGGACGGGACGGTGAGCATCGTTTCGGGAATCCGAAGCGGGGCGCGGCTGCCGAGTGTCCCCAAGTTCAAGTTCGCGGCAGCCGCCACCTACCAGTGGGAGGTCCGGGCGGGGTACCTCGTCTATGTCACGGCGGTGAACCAGTTCGTCGGCTCCCGCTTCACGCAGGTGGGTGACGAGGACTTGGGGACGCTCAACATTCCGGCGTTCGCGGCTAACACGCCCGGGTCTCCGTACACCGCGAGCGTCTTCACGTACAACCCGAAGCTGCCCGCCTACGACATCGTGAACGCGCGGATCGGCGTCAAGCAGCAAAAATGGGACTTCTCGCTGTACGGCAACAACCTCACGGACGAGCGCGCGTTCCTGGCACTCGACCAAGAACGCGGAACCAGGGCCCGCATCGGATACCTGACGAACCAACCGCGCACGTTCGGCACCTCGCTGCGAGTGAACTTCTAACCATGTAGACCAATCGGTTGCGCGCGTTCGCTGGCTGCCGCCAGACGAGCTAGACAAGCTCCTGGCCGAGTTCGAGCCCGACGACGCGGCGCGCGCCGCGTTCTGCGTCGCCACGGTGGGGGCGCAGCGCGACGACATCGGCGAAAGGCTGGTGCGCCTCCGCGGAACCAAGCGCAGGAGCCGCGAGCGCGACGTACCGATCGTGACCGACTGGCAGGGCACTTTGGTGGGGTACGCGCTCGAGCACGCGCGGGGGACCGCGCCGATGCTGTTCAAGAAGAAGCCCGACGAGTTCCGGTGTGCTGTCCGCTACGCGGCCAGGGGCGCCGGGATCGACCACTGCACGCCGAACGATCTGCGGCGGACCTACTCCACCTGGCTGCGGGCCGCGGGCGCCCACCTCGACACCATCGCGCCAACGATGGGCCACGCCGATACGCGGATGCTGCAGCGGACGTACGCACGGCTGCCGCCGGACCTGCTCGCGGCGCGGCTCGCCACCGCCTCGTCCGCGGGGTGGTTCGCAAACTCGTCCAGGTGCTGATGACCTTCCTGACGAGGCGCCGAACCACCCTGCGAACCACGCTCCGGACGACCTTCTGAACCACTTCGGTCGCCTGCGAACAGATCTACTCGACGTCCTCCAATGGAGTGCCGCGACCGGAGCGCAGACTCTTGCGCGCCTTCTCGATGCGCGCGAGGAACCGCGGATCGCTTTCTAGTCGGTAGTCGAACCAGTCGTCCTCCGATGCGAACCCGATGAGGACGCCTGCCGGCTTGCCGTGCCGGGTGATGATGACCTCTTCTTCCTCGGCTTCCCTGAGGTAGCGAGAGAGGTCGTCCTTGACCTCCGAGAGCGGAACCTTCTTCATTCGGCCTTTCCGAACTGGGCGAGCCATGACTCTGCCTCCGACTTGGCGACGACAGCGAGCACCTCGACGGTATCGCCTGTGACGTCGTAGAAGACGCGAACTTCGCCGACGCGGAGCCGGTACTGCGGCTTGGATGTTCCGCGGAGGCGCTTGATGCGGCTCTTGCTCACCTTCTCCGGTTCGTGCCGGAGGTGGTCCTCGATCGCTCGGCGTACCTGCGTCCTGATGTTCGCCTTCAGTGACCTCACGTCCTGGACGGCCTCCGGAGCGAGAATGATGGAAAATCTCAATCTGGCTAGATTCTAGCCAGATTGGTTGCGGCAGGCAAGGTGGCACGCCCCCGCAACGAACGACAGCCGGTCGCGAACGAAGAAGCAGAGACTACGCTTCCTGCGCAACGGTTGAGGCGGACGTCTCGATGGAGCCCAATGAGGTTGCGGCTCGCAGTCCAGCGAGGGCCGGGCGGTACGAAGACTCGTTCCGCTACGTCGAGCAGCCAGCCGCCGGCATGCCGCACGACGCAGTCACGCCGCGGAGCGGCGGCGTGTGGTCAGCCTGATATCAACTCGGAGACCGAGCGCTCTAGATGCCCGCGTCAACGTCGCGAGCGTTACGCCCGTCAAGGCGTCGCCGCGCTCTGGGCGTCTCCACAATGTCTCCACGAGCGGGGCGGATCTTCGGGGATCCGAGCGGACTCCCGGGGCTCGTCGATCGCCCGATAACCGCCTGCAATCGGCCGCCTGGCTCGGAAAAGGGTGCGCCGTCGCGGCTTTAGGTAACTGCGGTTTTACACTTTCAAATCCTGTCTCCCCGACCAAACATGCATAATCACAGCAGGATGCGGGCTGCGTAGGTCCGGCGGGCTGCTTTCTTCCACTTGGCTGGAGCCAGGCGGTAGCAGGTTCAACCTTCACGGTTCGAAGGGCTAAGCGTCTGCATTTCCGCGAACGCGTTGCCGTCACCCGTAATCGAAATGGTGGAGCCGGCTGCCTGGAGGGAGGCTGGCGACAACGTGGCGACAAAATCTTCCTGGAAATCGGACCGCGATACGGCGCGACTCCGCACAAGCTGTATGCCTGTTGTGCGCGGAAGCGCGCTACAAGGGCGAGGCGGAGAAGGCACTACTCGCGGCAGGATTCCCTCGCGTCTACATCCGAGCCATCGTGGGTACATGAATCGAGCGAGCCGATCGCGACGGCGAGCCCGCTGGGCGATCGTCGCGATGCTTGCAGCTATGGTGGCCGCTTTTGCCGTCGCGAACTGTCGGGCCCTCGGCGGCCGGGCTACCCACGCGCGACTCGAGCGAATGCGGCAGTCGCCGGAGTGGCACGGCTCGCACTTCGAGAGTCCGCAGCCGCTAGTGAACGACACATGGGCCGCGCTGCTCAACCTGTTCAAGCCCGATCCCAACGTGGTGCCCGGTCGCCGCCGAGCACTGTACCGGTCGAGCCGGACCGCTTCGCGACGCCGCCGCAGTCGGGACTTCGGGTGACCTGGCTGGGTCATTCGACGATCCTGCTCGAGATCGATGCGCATCGCTTCCTCATCGACCCCGTGTGGAGCGAGCGGGTCGGGCCCGTCGACTTCTCGGGCCCCAAACGTTGGTTTCCTCCGCTGATCGCGCTCCACGACCTGCCGTCGCTCGACGCCGTCGTGCTCTCGCACGACCACTACGATCACCTCGACTACGGGACGATCGCTGCCCTGAAGGACCGCAACCTGACCTTCGTCGTTCCGCTCGGAGTAGGGGCGCACCTGGAACGATGGGGAGTCTCCGCAAACCGGATCGTCGAACTCGACTGGTGGGACTCGCGCATCTTCGGAGACCTGACTCTCTGGGCGGTGCCGGCGCGACACGCCTCGGGACGCATGCTGCTCTTCGACGACGGCGCGAAGCTGTGGGCGGGCTATGCGTTTTCGGGTGCTCGCCATCGAGTCTACTACTCGGGCGACACCGGGCTCTTTCCAGCGCTGCGAACGATCGGCGAGCGACTCGGCCCGTTCGATCTCACGATGATCGAGGTCGGCCAATACAACAAGGCGTGGCCGGATTGGCACCTCGGCCCCGAGCAAGCCGTGGAGGCTCACCGCCGCGTGCGCGGCGCGGTGATGTTGCCGGTGCACTGGGGTCTCTTTGCCCTGGCGCCGCACGGCTGGAGCGAGCCCATCGAACGAGCGCTCGCGGCGGCCCGCGACGCGGAAGCGGTGGTCATCGCTCCCCGGCCGGGGCAGAGCGTCGAGCCCACCGTGGAAACGCCCCAAGAGCGCTGGTGGCCCGATCTGCCCTGGCACACCGGGGCGCAGGATCCGATCGTCGCGGACCATGCCGACTGACTACGGCGCGCGGCCGTCGAGGCCGGCAGCGCGCGCGCCTTCCGCGGAGCGACGTTCTCAGCGCAGGCGACGGTCCGCTGGTCATCTGCGGTCTGGATCGCGTGTCAGTGATGCAGCACGGCAGAGCGGCAACCGGCTCTGCAACCATCATCCGCGCGTTCTCCGCCCGCTCCGCGTCGCACGGTGAAAGGTCAGGGCCGCAAGCTACCGCAGCGGCTTCACCACCGACCGCCAGTACCGCAAATTGCTCTATCCCGGCGGTTTCTTCGCGGTGTTGGCCGCGTTCCAGATCGAGCCCGGATTGATGCGATTGGGGTAAAGTTCGTACATGCGGTCGTAGAGTTCGCGCGCGGACGTCGTCGCCGCGTCCATGCGATTGAAGTCGAGAAGATATCGCCGCGTATCGCCAATGGCACTAGGAGCATCCGTGTTTTCCGGTACCTTGTGTCCGGCGACGACGACCCGCGGCTTCAGGGCCTCGAGCTTGTCGAGAGTGGAAACCCATTCGAGCCGGCTCTGGGTGTCGGTTTCGCCAAGAAAGGGATAAATCCCGTTGTAAACGGCGTCCCCCGCGACGAGCAGGCCGATCGACGGAACATACAAGCACGTGGAGTGCGCCGTGTCGGTCCGCCCGGCGTTCACCACGATGAGCTTCTGTCCTTCCAATTCGAGTTCATTGCCTTCGAGCGCCTGCGCAACGACGAGACGATCCGGAATCTGCCCCGGATAGCTCTTACGCAGACTATCGACCTTCCCCGGCGATAGATACTCCTGCATGCCCCGCACGACGTCGGATGTCGCCACCGCCTTTGCACGCGGAAAACGCTCAAGCAACAGAGCGAGGCCGAAGAAATGATCGGGATGCCCATGGGTGACATAAATCGTGGTCAGATTCTTGCCGCTCTTGGCGACCCAATCCGCCAAGGTCCGAGACTGCTCCGTCGTGAGAAAGGTATCGACGAGGACAGCGTCTCGCTTGCCCGAGATGAGCGTCGACGAATTCGCTATCCATGCAGCGCTTCTCAGTTCTTCCTGACCGGGCGGCAGATCGCGACCAGGGCGCTTTATGGTGAGCACGTCCCATTTAAGGTCCGTGCTGGTCATGGTGGAGATTCGCGCATCCGTCGGAACGTCAGGCCCGGTCCGTGGATGGCCGGCACATCCTGCCGAAAGGCATGCCAGCGCAAAGGCCGCCGCAAACCATGTCATTGCATGTTCCATGAAGTTCACCTTTCGCGCCGGTGCCATCCCGCGAGCAACTCTTTCAGCCGCACCGCTCATGCACTCAGCATCGCCTTGGCTGCACGCTTCGTGCCATGAGAGCGGATGTAGCGAGCGACTTCGCTGCCGCCGAGCGGCCAGAGGAGTGCGGCTGTGGCCGAAGGTCCCTGCTGATTTTCTGGCGGCCTCGCCGAATCTCGAGCAGCGGTCGCCCGCGATTTGGCGTCGTCTCGGCACCGCGGCCGTCGAGCTGACGGAAAACTGTACGACGTCCGAAAGCTCGATCTCCTCGCGCAGGAGAAGGAGGCCGCCGGGCGGCGACGGCGCGTTGCTCGACAAGGTCGAGCCGCAGCGGCGTCCGAGCATGGCAAGCGTCGAACGAGTTCCCAAGCCAAGGAAGGCGAGCGAACGAACAGCGAAGGGAATGCGCGGTCGCTCCCCAGAGCAGACCGCGGGCGCGTCTTGGTAGGCGTCCCGGCATGCGGACGGGGAGGCCAAGTGGACCGAACATCATTTATCCGACTTCTCAATTACGACATCACCCTCCACACAGAATGACTCGCGAGTCTTGCTCGCCGCGCTTGCTCTGCGCCGAGCGGACAAACTAATTTTCCTTGACCAATAACATACGCCGGTGCACAGTGCGCCCATCGCTGACGCCGCCGTGCTGCTTCGACCGTTCCGGACGCGCATCCTCGAGATGCTCGCCGAGCCGCAGTCCGCGGCCGGCATCGCGCGCCGGCTCGACGTGGCGCGGCAAAAGGTCGGCTACCACCTGAAGGAGCTCGAGAAGCAGGGGCTCGTCGAGCTCGTCGAAGAGAAGAAAGTCGGCAACTGCGTCGAGCGCATCGTCCGCGCGACCGGGCGCGCCTATCTCGTGTCGGCCGAAGCGCTCGGATCACTCGCGCAAGGCGCGGCGGAAGCAACGGATCGGTTCTCCGCGGCATACGTCGTTGCGGTCGCGGCGCGCGCGCTTCGCGAGGTGACGCGCCTGCGCCAGGCGGCGGACGACGCCGCCAAGCGCCTCGCGACGCTCACGCTCGAGACAGAAATCCGTTTCGCGACTGCGGCCGATCGTGCCGCCTTCGCCGAGGAGCTTGCGCGCGAGGTCGCGCGGCTCACCGCCAGGTACCACGACGAGTCCGCTCCGCGCGGACGCGTGCATCGCGTCGTTTCTTTCGCCTACCCAAAGCCTCCAGATCCCGATCAGAAATGAGCCCACCGCCATGAACGAGAAGAACACCCGCGACATCGAGCTCTCCGTCGAGCTCGACGCCTCTCCCGAAGACGTCTTCCGCGCCGTCACCGACGGTACCGAAATCGCGAAATGGCTCGCGCCCGAAGCGCGCGTCACGGCGCCGGAAGGCGGCAAGAAAGGCAGGATCTGGATCTCGTGGGGAGAAGGCATGAGCGTCGAACACGAGATCGAAATCTTCGAGGCGCCGAAGCGGATACGTCATCCGTCTGGCCAGAACGGCGAAACGAAAGCGCCGCTCCATGCCGATTGGTCCATCGAAGCGCGCGAAGGCGGCAAAACCACGCTCCGCCTCGTTCACTCCGGTTTCAGCGCGAGCGCCGACTGGGACGACGAGTACGAGGCGCACAAGCGCGGCTGGAAGCTGATGCTCCAGAACCTCCGCCACTACTTCGCGCGGCACGCGCACGAACCGGCGGTGCACCTCCCCTTGATGTCGAACGTCGAGTCCCCGCGCGGGCTGGTCTGGAAGACGCTTCTCGGCACGCTCGGCTTTTCGGCCCCGCCGAAGGTCGGCGACCCGTTCCGCTTCACGATGCCGAAAGGCGGCGTCCTCACCGGCGTGGTCGATCTCGTCACGGAAACGCGCGACCTCGCGCTCGTCGTCCGCGAGTACGACGATGCCCTGCTCCGCTTCACACTGGAAGGCAAAGCGGATGCGCCATCGACGTTCGTATATGCCTACGCGATCGTGTTCGGCGCCGAGCGCGAGCGCGCGAGCGAGCTCGTCACAGCCGCGAGCAGCGCAATCTCTACGTCTTCGCGCTCTTGAGGCTCTGCTCGGCGTTCCACGCAGCGAGCTGCGCGCCGCCGATGGCATCCCCGTGGGGCTCGCGGCGGCCAATCCATCGCGCCAGTTCGTGCGACTCGCTCATTCGTCGTACTGCGTCCGTTGACGCCCGAGGAGAAACGGTGCGATGACGACCAGCGTCCGTCGACGGATCCGAGGAATCGGTGCGCGAGAGTTCCTTCGAGGCAATCCGGGAACCGGTGCGGGCACTGCGCCGCCGCAGGGCGAAGTACCGTGGCCACAACGCGTCGTGCGTGGCGCCGTTCTCCACCAACCTCATCCTCGCCGAGCACGCGCTCGGGCTACCCCGCTCCTCGTGAAGCCATGCGGCCGCTCGAGCACCTCACCGTCGTCTCCCTCGAGCACGCAGTCGCTGCGCCGTTCTGCACACGCCAGCTGGCCGACTACGGCGCGCGCATCCTCAAGATCGAGCGTCCCGGGAGCGGCGATTTCGCCCGGCGCTACGACGAAACGGTGCACGGGCTTTCCTCCCACTTCGTCTGGCTGAATCGCGGCAAGGAGAGCGTCACCCTCGATCTCAAGCGCGAGGAAGCGCGCGAGGTCCTGGAGAAGCTCGTCGTGCGCGCCGACGTGCTGGTGCAGAACCTGGCGCCCGGCGCCGCCGCGCGCGCCGGCCTCGATTACGCGACGCTCGCTCCCAAACACCCGCGCCTCGTCGTCGCCGACATCTCCGGATACGGGGACAGCGGGCCGTATCGCGACAAGAAGGCGTACGACACCCTCATCCAGGCGGAGGCGGGGCTCATCGCCATCACTGGCTCGCCGGACGAAGCCTCGCGCTGCGGCGTCTCCGTCGCCGACATCGCGGCTGGTATGTACGCGTACTCGGGGATCCTCACGGCGCTGCTTCAGCGGGAGCGGACCGGTCGGGGCGCACACATCGAGGTCTCGATGCTGGAGGCGCTCGTCGAATGGATGGGATACGCAATCTACTTCGGTCGCTACGGCGGAAAGCCGCCGAGCAGGACGGGCGCTACCCATCCCACGATCGCGCCCTACGGTCCGCACCGCGCCGGCGACGGGGGACTCTTGATCCTCGGCCTGCAGAACGAGCGTGAGTGGGAGACGTTCTGCGCCGAGGTGCTGGGCCGGCCCGAGCTGGCGCGCGACCCGCGCTTCTCGAGCAACAGTGCACGAGTCGCCCATCGCGAGGAGCTGACGCGCTTCATCGAAGATGCTTTCGCGCAAATGACCACCGACGCGGCGGTGCGACGGCTCGACGCCGCCGGTATCGCCAACGGCCGCCTGAACGGGATCGAAGACGTCGTCCGGCATCCGCAGCTCGCGGCGCGAAACCGGTGGCGCGAGATCGGCACCAGCGCCGGCCCCGTCGCGGCGTCCCTACCGCCTGCCAACCTGGAAGGCGTGGAGCCCGCGATGGGCGAAGTGCCTTCGCTCGGGGAGCATACCGATGCCGTGCTCCGTTCGCTCGGGTACACGGCCGGCCGCATCGAGGCGCTACGCGCCCGCGGAGTCATTTGAATCGGGGGTGACGATGGCCGACATCGACGCAACCAGGCAACTCTGCGAGTTCCTCGCCGGTCTGCGCTGGTCCGATGTACCGGATGCGGTCATCGGGAAGGCGAAGGACTTGTTCATCGATTGGCTCGGCTCCGCGCTGGCGGGCAAGGACTCGCGGCCGGTGCGGGCTCTGCAGGCGTTCGCGCGGCAGGCAGGGCCGCCGTCGGGGCTGGCCGAAGTCCTCCCCGATCGGAGCAGCAGCAGCGCGTGGTGCGCCGCCCTCGTCAACGGCGCGGCCTCGCACGTCGTCGAGCAGGACGACGTTCACAACGGATCGGTGCTGCACCCGGGCACGGTGGTGTTCCCCGCGGCGCTGGCCCTGGCGCAAGCGGAGAGGCGATCGGGCAGACAGCTTTTGCTGGCGGCGATCGCTGGGTACGAGGCGGGCATCCGCATCGGCGAGTTCCTCGGCCGCTCTCACTACCGCGTCTTCCACACGACGGGCACGGCGGGCACGCTCGCCTCCGCGGCGGCGACCGCGAAGCTCCTCGAATTCGACGCCGACGGCATCCAGAGCGCGCTCGGCTCGGCGGGCACGCAGGCCGCGGGCCTGTGGGAGTTCCTGCGCGACGCAGCCGATTCCAAGCAGCTCCATGCCGCCAAGGCGGCCGCCGACGGGCTGCTCGCGAGTTGCCTCGCGCGGGAAGGATTCACGAGCGCGAAGCGGATCCTCGAAGGGGAACAGGGAATGGCCGCAGGCATGTCGACGGACGCCGATCCCGCGAAGCTCACCGACCGCCTGGGGACTCGCTGGGCGATCCTGGAGACCTCCTACAAGTGGCATGCCTCCTGCCGGCACACGCATCCGGCGGCGGACGCCCTGCTGCAGCTCATGCGGCGCGAAGAGCTGTCTTACGAGCAGATCGCGGAAGTGCGTGCGCGCGTGCACCAGGGAGCGATCGACGTGCTTGGCCCGGTCCTGAATCCGCAGACGGTGCACCAGGCCAAGTTCTCGATGGGCACGGTTCTGGGGCTCATCGCCGTCCACGGGAAGGCGGGCCTCGACGACTTCGAGCAGCACGCATTGACCGATCCGCGCGTGGCTGCGTTTCGCGAGCGCGTGAAGATGGTGCGCGACGAGGAGATCGACGCCGCCTATCCGGGGCGCTGGATCGGAAAGGTCGAGGTGCGCACCACCGACGGCCGGACATGCGCGGCCCGCGTCGAGACACCGAAAGGAGACCCGGGGAATCCGCTTTCCCCGGCGGAACTGGAGGAGAAGGCGATCCGGCTGGCGCAGTTCCGAGGCGCCGCCACCGAGGCGGAGATGCGCGACGCGATTGCGCACGTCCGCAGTATCGATACCGAGGCGCGCGTCGGCCGGCTCATCGCGGGGAGGACGTCATGACATCGAGGAGGACGCTCGCGATCGTCGCTGCGGCAGCGGTCGCGCAGTCGCTGGGCGCCAGGGCCGAATCGAAAGCGATCGTCATCGGCGCATCCGTCTCGTTGAGCGGCACCTACGCCGCGAGCGGCAAGTACAGCATCGAGGGCACGCAACTGTGGGTGGACGACGTGAACGGCCGCGGGGGCCTGCTCGGGCGCCCCGTCCGGCTGACCTACTACGACGACAAGAGCGATCCCAACACCGGGGTCCAGCTCTACGAGAAGCTGATCACCTCCGACAGGGTCGACCTCATCGTCGGTCCGTACTCGAGCGGCGTGACCAGCGCCGTCAGCACGGTAGCCGAGAAGCACCACATGGTGATGCTCGGACCCGAGGCTGCCGACGTGAAGATCTACACGCGCGGATACAAGTACAATTTCCAGGGACAGACGCAGGCCGGCCGCTACATGGTGGGCGCGCTGGCGCTGGCCAAGGCGAACGGGTACAAGACGCTCGCCCTGCTGGCCGAGGACACGGCTTTTCCCAAAGCGGTCTCGGCCGAGGTCAGCAAGATGGCGGGAGAGTACGGGCTCAAGGTCGTCTTCGACGAGACCTATCCCAAGGGGAGCTCGGACTTCAGCGCCCTCCTCACCAAAGTGAAGCAGATCGGGCCCGACGTCCTCTTCGCCAATTCGTACCTCCCCGATTCGCAAGGCATTCTCCGCCAGTGCCATGAGTTGGGCGTGGAGGCGAAGATGTTCGCCGTCGCGGTGGGCGCCGCCGAGCCGGAGTTCCGCAACCTGGGAGCGAGCGCGGAGTACGTCTTCGGGGCGACGCAGTGGGCGGCCACGATGCCGCGGAAAGGGAACCCCGCATTCGTCGAGGCGTATCAGCGGAAGTTCAACCGTCCGCCCGACTATCACAGCGCCGCCAACTACGCGTCGATGCAAGTACTCGAAGCGGCCGTGAAGCAGGTCGGTGCGCTCGACCAGGAGAAGCTTGCCGCGGCGGTCTCCAAGCTGAAGCTCGACACCGTCTACGGTACGTTCGAGGTCGATCCGCGCGGCGTGCAGATCGGCTTCACCTCGGCGCTCTTGCAATGGCAGAAGGGCAAACAGGTGCTGGTGTGGCCCGACGAGATGGCGAAGGGAAAACCGATCCTGCCGACGCCGCCGTGGTCGCAGCGGCAGTAGGGCCGGCGGCGGGAGCGACGTGACGCTGCGCATCCTCCTGCAGCTCATCGTCAACGGGATCATGCTGGGCGGCGTGTACGGGATCATGTCGCTCGGCATCAACCTGGTGTGGGGCGTCATGGGAGTCGTCAACCTCGCCCACGGCGACGTCATCATCGCCGCCGGGTTCCTCACCTTCTGGCTATTCAGTCGGTTGGCGGTGAACCCGCTCCTGGCGCTCCCCGCCAGCATTGCGATGGGATTCGCGATCGGCCTCTGCACCCAGAAGTTCCTGCTCGCGCGAGTGCCGCAGGATCGAGGAGCGGTGAAGACGTCGCTGCTCATGACCTTCGGCGTCTCCTACATGCTCATCAATGCCGCCCAGCTGCTCTTCGGCAACGAGTTCCAGACGGTGATGTTCCTGCCGGGGTCCTGGCATGTCGGCGGGCTCGACTTTGCGAAATCGCGCACGCTCGCTTTCTCGACGGCCGCCGCGATCTCGCTCCTTCTCTGGGCGTTCCTCCGGTTCAGCTTCACCGGCCGCGCGATCCACGCCGTGTCGCAGAGTCCTGACGGAGCATCCGTGTGCGGCATCGATCTCGGACGTACCCGCATCTTGAGCTTCGGCCTCGGCTCCGCGCTCGCCGCGGCGGCCGGCGTGTTGTTGGTGATGATCTTCGCGATCTCGCCGGCGATGGGCACCGGCTACACCGTCCGGTCGTTCGCCGTCACGGTGATCGGAGGGCTCGGCTCCTTTCCAGGGGCCCTGCTCGGCGCGTTGGTCCTGGGACTGGCCGAGGTGTTCACCGGATATCTGGCGAGCGCGCAAATCGCCAATGGAATTGCGTTCCTCCTTTTCCTCGCCGTCCTGCTGACGCGGCCGCAGGGCCTCTTCGGACGGAAGACATCTTGATGCTGGCGACACCGCGAATGCGAGCACTGGGCGCCGCCGCGATCGCGTTCGCGATCGCAGTCCCGTTTTTCGGGTCGCAATACGTGATCGGGCTGCTCTTCACGACTTTGCTGTTCGTGGGAATGGCGTACGGCTGGAACCTGATTTCTGGTTACACCGGGTACATCTCCTTCGGTCAGATCTCGTTCTTCGGGATCGGTGCGTACGCGGTGGCCATTCTCGTCTCCAAGCTGTCGTGGCCGTGGCCCTTCGCAGTGCTCGCCGGAAGCGCCGCGGCCGCGCTGATCGCGGCGCCGCTCGGCTGGGCAATGCTGCGGCTGCGCGGTCCGTACTTTGCGCTCGGCATGCTCGGGTTCGTGCAGGTGCTGTACATGCTTGCGTCGTCGTGG
>JBJMQJ010000113.1:0-4462 GCA_045802765.1 Myxococcales bacterium | reverse complement strand
GGTTTCTTCGCGGCGCGGGGAGCGTGAGCCGGAGATGGAGACGCTGTTGCGGTCCCGATCGAGGCCGGCGTAGCGGTCGGGGCCGCGGTCGGGGTCGGGGCCGCGGTCGCGGCCGCGGTCGCGGTCGGGGTCGCGGTCGCGGTCGGGGTCGAGTGCGACCGGCCCGCTGCGCCTCGCCGCGCCACGCCCGCCCCGAGCAGCGCTTCGAAACCGGCTGGATCGAGCGCCTCGCGCAACGATCCGCTCCGGAGCGCGTCTCGTACCTCGCGCGACCCCGTCGCCGCTGCCTGCAAGGTGGACTGGATCGTCCGCAGCGCGCCCGGAGAAGCCTGCATTCCCGCTCCGCGCAGCACCTGCGCCGCGCCCTTCTCCAGCTTCGCCAGGGCGGCGCGCTGATCGGCCATCGCGGCGCGCAGCTCATCGCCGGATGCGCCCCGCACCTGCGCATGACGCACGCGCTCCGAGGAGTCGAGCAGCTCCTCGACCTCGGCCGGAGAGCGGCGAGCCAGCTGGTTCACCGCCCACACCGGCGCCGTCGGACGGCGCAGCGAGGCGACCTCCTTCGCCTGCGCCTCGCGCCCCTCTGCCCGCAGCTCCTTGGCCAGCGCGTCCCGCGCGGCAGTGAACTCCGTGGGCGGGACCGCAAAGAGATCGCCCAGCTGGTCGTTCATCGGATCGTCTCGCCGATGGCCGGCACCTGCAACGCTTCCTCGGGCAGGTGGCGCCTGCGCCATTCGGCGCGAAGCCTTTGCGGCGGCTCGTCGAGAGGTTCGTCAGTGAGCTTGAAGGTGCCCCAGTGCATCGCCACCAGCCGGCGCGCGCCGAGATCGACGAATGCTTGAACGGCGTGCTCCGGGTTCATGTGCTGCTTCTCCATGAACCAAGGCGGGTCGTAGGCGCCGATGGGAAGCAGCGCGTCGTCCAGGCGCGGGAAGCGCTTACCGATCTCGCGAAACCCGTCGAAGTAGGCGGTATCGCCGGAATGGTAGACCCGCCCGCTCGGGCCCTCGAGGACGAATCCACCCCACAGCGCCCGGTTCGTATCGCCCAGGCCGCGCCGGCTCCAGTGTTGCGAGGGAACGAAGGTCGCGCGCACGCGATCGGTCACGGCGGCGCTCTGCCACCAGTCCAGCTCCTCGCAAGGGACGAGGCGCGACATGCCCAGTCCGGACAGCGTCCGCGCCCCGGCCGCGCGGACCGACGGGGTGTCGAGGTGATCGTAATGATTGTGCGTGACGAGCGTGGCGTCGATGCGCGGCAGCTCGCGGGCGGAGAGCGGGGCAGGGACGTTGCGGCGGATGAGTCCGGCGATGCGCGGGGAGAAGATGGGATCGACGAGGACCGAAGCGCCGTCGACCTGCACCAGGAAGCTCGCGTGGCCCAGCCAGGTGATGCGCGGCGCGGAGGCGGGCGTCGCGATCAGGGACCGGTCGGGAGCGACGGAGGGGACCTGCGCCGTCGCTGGAGAGCGCCGGCGGCGGCCGGCCAGGCGATCCAGCACGGCCCAGCGAAACACGGCGCGGACCGGGTGCGCCCCGGACCCGTCGAGGTTGTGGAAGCGGCCGTGCGACGAGCGGGGCGCGCCGGGCATCGGCGCACATTACTGCAGGGCAGGCCGGTCCTGGTCGTCGATCTCCGCCTGCGTCGCCTTCTTCTTCTCGCGCGTGAGCCGCTGGCCCTCGTCGACGAAGTAGAACCCGACGCGCAGGAACGCGGCGAGCACCGTCACCAGGATCGAGGAAAGGAACCAGTCCAGCACGCCGGAAACGGATCCCCAGCGCGGCACGACCCGGATGAGGTACGTCCCCGTCAGGGGGACAAGGACGAAGGCGAGCCAGTGCGAGGCGCAGTACGGGCAGGAGAGCAGGTACCCGCGCCAGGTGGACATGCCGCCGCACGCGCGGCGGACGGGATCGAAGAGCTTCTCGCGCGCGATGGTGTGCGAGAGGCCCATCACCACTGCGGAGACGAGCAGCAGGCGCACGAGTGGGTGCAGATCGGACACCGACGCTCTCAGCCAGGCTCCGGAGAGGCCCAGGGCACCTCCAGGTTGCGCCTCGCCGCCCGGTTCCCCAGCGCGAGGAGCGGGCTGCGCGCGATTCCGCGCCGGTGCAGCCAGCCCGGCTCGGCCCCGTCGCCAGGATCGGCGCCGTCCTGCTCGGGTAGCAGCCTGGCCAGGCCGCTCAACACGGCGATGGAGAGCCCCGGCGCGAGCGCGTGAGCGATGCGAACCGCCTTGAACGGCAGGCCCAGCGTGATGAACCGTTCTCCGCGGGCGCAGGCGAGCACGATCCGGCGCGCCGCGCGCTCCGCGCTCATCGAGACGACGGGCAGGGCCGCCCCGAGCGAGAACCACGACACCTCGCGCGCGCGCTGGCCCTTGAACAGCGCGTTCACGAACGAGCCGGTGCGCATCATGCCCGGAAGGACCGTGGTGACGCGCACTCCTTCGGGCGCCACCTCCACCGCCAGGCCCTCGGAGAAACCGAGCAGGCCGAACTTGGAGCAGGTGTAGGGCAGCAAGTGCGGGACGGGGATCGCCGCGCCGATCGAGGTCACGTTCACGATGCGGGCGAGCGTCGATCGGCGCAGGTGCGGAAGGGCGGCGAGGGTCGCGTGCACGGCGCCCCAGAAGTTCACGCCCATCACCGACTGGTAATCCTGCAGCGACATCGCGCCGGCCGGGCCGACCTCGATGATCCCGGCGTTGTTGACGAGCACGTCCAGGCGGCCGTAGTGGGCGATCACCGTTTCCACCAGCCGCTCGGCCGCCGAGGGGATGCGCAGGTCGCAGGGGACCGCCAGCACCTCGCCGCCGCGCGCCGCCAGATCCTCGCGCGCGCGACCCAGCTCGCGTTCGTCCCGGGCGCAGATGGCGAGCCGCGCGCCCTTGCGGACCAGCTCGCGGGCGAGAACCAGCCCCAGGCCGCGCGAGCCGCCGGTGACGAGCACCACGCGGCCGCGCAGGCTCGCGCCGCGCCGCAGCTGGCGGGCGAGCAGGGCCGTCGCCGCCGCCGCTGCAGCGATGGTGAGTGCTTTTCCCATCGGACCTCCTCGCCGCAAGGTCCGCACTGCCGTGCCCCGCAGGCAACTACCGCGGGTTGCGGGGACACCATACGCAACTGCCCGTGCCAAGTACGGCAGTTGCGTATGGTGTCCCCATCAATCGCGGGACAGGTATGAGGCGCGGATGCGGTGCTTTCCGCGCCGGGCGAAGGCGACGAGGACGTTTTCTCCCGAGACCTCGATGACCTCTCCGCTACCGTAGGTGCGGTGGCGCACCTCGTCTCCCGGCTCGAACGCCGGCCGGCGGATGGAGAGCCGGGGCGCGCGGCGGCGTTCCCGGCGGGCGGGAGCGGGCACGGCGGGTTGCTCGACGGGCGGGCGCCGGCAGTTGTCGCAGGTGCCGCAGGGGTCGCCCGGAGGCTCGGAGAAGTATTCGCGCAGCTTGCGCACGCGGCAGGCGGCCGACTGGGCGTACTGCATGATCTCCTCGAGCCGCTCGCGATCGTCCGCGTGCCGCTCCTCGTATTCGGAGAGAAGCCGCTCCAACTCGGCCGGCTCGAGGGGTCGCACCCGGCGCAGCTTCCGCCCGCGACGCTCCGCCGCGCCGGCGGCGACGAGCTGCGCGGCGACCACCTTGACCCGCTTCTCGGGCAGCGCCGCCGCCTCGGCGATCTCCGGCGCGGACGCCCCCGCGGAGGCCGCGCGTCCCACGGCGCTCCACACGGCGAGAGTGTCCTGCCGGCGCGGGTACTTGCCGCCGAGGAAGAACGACTGCACGCGCTTGTCCTCGAGGCGGTAGAGCAGCACCGCGCGCGCCGGCTGCCCGTCGCGCCCGGCGCGTCCCGCCTCCTGGACCATGGTTTCGATCGAGTCGGGGAAGTTCCAGTGCACCACGAAGCGGATGTCCGGCTTGTCGATCCCCAGACCGAAGGCGCTGGTCGCGACCATCAGCCGGATCTCGCCGGCCATGAAGCGGTGCTGCGACTCCTCGCGCTCGGCGGTGCGCAGCTTGCCGTGGTAACGGCCGGCGTCGATCCCCTCGGCGCGCAACCAGCGCCACAGCTCCTCCACCTTGCGCACCGTCGCGGCGTACACGATGCCGCTGCCGGGCTTTCCGGCGAGGATCCGCAGCAGCGCCTGCCGCTTCGCCTCGCCGTTCACGGTGCGGCGCACCTCGAAGCGCAGGTTGGGGCGCTCGATCCCGGTGTTCACCACCCGCGCATCCGGAATGCCCAGCTGGCGCACGATGTCCCGCGCCACCTCCGGTGTCGCGGTGGCGGTGAGCGCCAGCACCGGCGGGCGGCCCAGCGCGCGGATCGCTTCGGGCAAGGCGAGGTACGCCGGGCGGAAATCGTGACCCCACTGCGAGATGCAGTGCGCTTCGTCGACCACGAACAGGCTGACTCCGCGCGCGCGCAGCGGCTCCAGGTGCTCGGGGTTTTCCAGCCGCTCGGGC
>JBJMQJ010000112.1:0-4850 GCA_045802765.1 Myxococcales bacterium | reverse complement strand
GGCGTTTCCCGCGCTGTTCCTCGCGCTGCTGTGGCCGCACGTGCAGCGCGGGGAGGGGCGCCTCGCCGCCGGGCTCGGCGCGGCCGTCGCGTGCGCGCTGGTCCCGTTCACGCCCGCCGGAGTGCCCGTCCTCGCCGCGGCGGCGGCGTCGCTGATCGGCTGGAGGCCGCGATGAGCGCGGGATGGCTCCTCGTGATCCTGGTCGGTGCCTCGTCGATCGCGATCAAGGCCGCGTGCCCGCTGCTGCTCGGCGGACGCCCTGTCCCCGCGAGCCTGGTGCCCGTCTTGCGGCTCCTCGCTCCTGCGCTCTTCGGGGCACTGGTCGTGACGCAGGCGTTTGCGCACGGCCGGGAGCTGACCGTGGATGCGCGCCTGGGAGGCGTTCTCGTGGCGGCGATCGGCGCATACCTCGGAGCCCCCACGGTCGCCGTGGTCGTCGGCGCGGCCGCGGTCACCGCTGCGCTCCGGTTCTTCGTCCGGTGAGGCGGACCATGCAGACGGTGCTCGGAATTGCCGGTAGCTTGCGCCGCGATTCGTACAACCGATCGCTTCTGCGGGCCGCACGGGACCTGGTCCCTTCGGGGATGACGATCGACCTGGACGATCAGCTCGGCTCGATCCCGCCGTTCGACGAGGATCTCGAGGGGACAGGCTCGGGCGGCCCTGACCCCGTACGAAGGCTCCGCCAGAAGGTGGCCGCGGCCGACGGCGTGCTCATCGCGACGCCCGAGTACAATCACTCGTTTCCGGGCGTCCTGAAGAACGCGATCGATTGGCTGTCCCGGCCGGCGCCGGAGGAGGTCCTCGCCGGGAAGCCGGTCGCGGTGATCGGCGCGTCAGGCGGGTCCTGGGGGACGCGGCTCGCGCAGAGCGGGCTCCGGCAGGTGCTGTACGCGACCGAGTCGATCGTCCTGCCGAAGCCAGCGCTGTTCGTCAGGGATGCCGGGCGGCTCTTCGACGTCGCGGGGCGGTTGGTCGACCAGGGCACGCGCGAGCGGCTCGAGGCCGTTCTCGTATCTTTTTCCCGCTGGATCGACGTCGTTGCCGGACGGCGGCAGGTCGACGCCTCTTTGCGACGGTAAGATGCAGCATCTGGACGGCAAGAGCGGCGACGCCGCCCGCTCACGTCGCTTTCGGTAGCTCGTTACCTACAGCACCATACCTTCGTGGGGGAAGCTCTCCGCAACCGCTGACGGTGCGGTAGCGGCGCAGGCGCACACCCGCGCTTTTCTCCGCGTGGCCGCGCACCCCTCCTCTCGCAGTACGGTCAGCCGCGGCGAGATGGAGTGTCTCTTTTCGCCGCCGCCGGGAGTGAGATCAGCGATGTGCGAAACGGTGTTGGTAACGGGCGTCGGAGGACCGGCTGGACGGGCCGGCGCCGGCTATTTTGCAAAGAAAGGCTATCGCGTCGTCGGCACCGACATGCGGGAAGTCGAATCGCCCGCGAACGACTTCCGCTTCGTGCCGGCCGCGCGCGATCCCCGCTTCGTGCCCGTCCTCCTCGCGATGGCGGTGAAGGAGCAGGCCAATCTCGTCGTCTCCACCGTCACCGAGGAGCTGCCCGTCGTCGCCCGGATGCGGGCGGCGCTGCGCGAGCGCGGGATCTCCCTCGCCATCTCCGATCCGCCTGGCGTCGACGTGGCGAACGACAAGCTGCGCACGGCGGAAGACCTCGATCGCGCCGGCGTGGCCGTGCCGGTCACCTTCTGCGGCAGCACGCCGCACCGCGAGATCACGGGCGCGCTCGGCTTTCCGCTCCTCTCGAAGCCGCGGTTCGGACGCGGGGGCCGCGGCGTGTTCGTCCACCGCGGCGCGGACGACCTCGCCTGCGCCAGCCCCGAGGAGGTCGTCTGGCAGGAGTTCCTGCCGGGCGAGGAGTACGACTTGAACCTCTTCGTCGAGCGGGACGGCAGCGTCCCGGCGGCAGTCGTGCTGCGCAAGACCGGCCTCAAGGATGGCCTGGTCGGGAACGCGCTCGGAGTCGAGCGCGTGGACCGTCCCGACGTCGCCGAGCTTGGCGTGCGCGCCGCGCGGTCGCTCGGGCTCGAGGGACCCATCGACCTCGACATCCGCCTCGCGGACGACGGAACGCCCGCCGTCCTGGAAGTGAACGCGCGCCTCGGAGCCAACGTGCTGTCGGCGAGCGAGGTGCTGGACGCACTCGATGACGCCTGGAGGAACGGACGATGCGCTTGAAGACCGCACTGCTCGCCTGCAGCCTGGCGACTTCCACGATGGCGGATCCGCAGTCCCGAGATGCCGGCCGCACGCGCAGCAACGCCGCGGCCCGCCCGCCGGAGGTCGCCCCGCCGATCGGCATGATGGTGGGCAACCACGTCCGCGCCCGCGCGGACTCGTTGCGCAGACAAGGTGATTACCAGGCGGCGCTCGATGCCTACCAGTCCGAGATGATCCTCACGGGCGAGACGGCGGACTGCTGGAAGCACATCGGCTGGACGCAGAAGGCGTTGCGCCGATTCGCCGACGCGGAGGCTTCGCTGCGGCGCGCCTCGGAGCTCGACCCCAGCGACCGCGAGGCGCACGACGATCTGGAAAGCCTGCACCTGTCGCGCGGCCTGCGGCTGGACGCCCGGATGGGCGGGAGCGAGCCGGGCACTTCGAAGAACGCCTTCGAGGGCGAGCTCACCTACGGCGGGTTCAACCGCCTCGAGCTGCACGCCGGCGGAAGCTGGACCGACAACATCTTCTACGATGCGATCAAGGGATACGCGAACGCGTACTGGTTCTATTCGCCGGATTCGTACCTGAAGGCCGATTTCACCCTGCGCCGGTACAGCTATACGGGCGCGAATCGGCCGACGCCCGACTCCAACGCGTATGACAAGGTGCCGCGCGGTTCGCTCGAGGTCTCGCACTGGTTCACCCAGCGGGTGCGCGGCGGCCTCGAGTACCAGCTCTTCGCGCCGGACTTCTTCTACGACCGCTCGACCCGGATCCTGAACCACAAGCTCACGGGGGAGGTCGAGGCCCGGCTGGGCGGCGGCTTCACCGCCGCGATCACGGCCGCGCTGCTGCGCGATCCGGATCCCGCCGCGACGCTCATCCTCGGCCGCCCGGTCCCCGGTGCGCCGGCGGGCACGGTCTGCGCGACGGCCGGGCAATCCAACTGCGCGGCCGCGACCAGCGTGACCTTCCGCAACGAGTTCCTCGTCGGGGGCAGCCTCTCGTACGAGGCCGATGCGTGGGGCCTCGGCGTGAAGTACATCCCGAACCGCGACCTGGACTCCGGGTTCGACTGGTCGATCATCTCCAGCCTGGACCTCCGGCCGATCGAGAAGCTCTCGTTCAACTTCCAGTGGGTCTTCGATCGGTACTCGACCAGCTCCGGCCCGGCGTTCGCCGGGCAGAACGGCAACATCTGGTGGGCCACGGTCCGGTACCAGATCAGCCGCCCGCTCGCGGTCGGCGCGGGCGTGAAGTGGGTGGCGAACCCGAGCCCCGCGGACGTCAACACCACCTCCACGCGCAACGACCCGACGGTGCTGCTCAACCTCGACTACCGCACGGTCCTCTTCTAGGTCATGCACAGGCTGCTCCACTCCTCGCTCGCCCTGGTTGCCGTCTTCGCGGCGGGACCTGCGGGCGCGCTCGCACCGCCGGCCGTCGCCACGCACACGCGGAGCCTCGCCCGGGCGGGCGAGGAACCCGGCGCGAAGGACGGCGTCGAGGCGCTTCGCCTCGATGCTCGCGCCAAGGCGGCGGCCCGCCGGTTCGCGGACGCCATCGGCATCTATGAACGGCTGCTCGCGCGGGCACCCGCGGATGCGGATGCGCTGGCCCATCTCGCCCAGCTGCACGCCTGGACGGGCAACTACGACCAGGCGATCGTCCTCTACCGCGAAGCGATCGCCCGCCGTCCGCTCGACCTGGGCCTCACGAGCGACCTCGCCGACGTGCTCACCTGGACGAACCGCCTGGAAGAGGCGGAGCGGCTGTACGAGGGCGTGCTCGCGCGGGACGCTCACCACCACGAGGCGCTCAAGGGCCTGTCGCGGGCCCGCCTGCTCCGCGGCGATCCGTCGTCGGCCGCGGCAGTCATCGATCGCGCGCTGGAGCTGTACCCGAAGGACGTCGATCTCCACGTCGAGCGCGCCCGCATGCTGTCGCAGAAAGGCCAGCTCGACGGCGCGATCGAGGCGCTGCGCCGCGCGCTTGCGCTCGCGCCGTCCGACCCGGACGTGCTCCGGCATCTCGCCGAGACTTACCAGCAGCAGCAGGACTGGCCGAGGGCCCAGGACACCTGGGTTCGCGTGGCGCAGCTCGTCCCGGACGGCGCCGACAGCCACGTCGCGCTCGGGCGCATCTATCTGGCGCTCGGCAAGCTCTCGCTGGCGCGCGAGCACGCCGGAATGGCGGTGCGGATGAGCCCGAGCGGTGCCGCGGCCAACCAGCTGGTAGCCGACCTGGACCGCGAGGCGAGGCTCGCCCCCGTCCGGACGGCGAGCGACTGGCTCGAGCTGCTCGCGTACGCGGTCCTCCTGCCGGTGGTGGTGCTGGTCGTGCGGCGCTCAAGGCGCTCCCTGCAGCGCCGGCCGGCGGCGCGCACCTTCGCCATGTACGTGATGCCGGGATTCGTCGCCCTCGGCCTCGTCGCGCACTCGATCAAAGGCGTTCCCTGGCCGTGGTTCGATGCGCGGGTGTTCGAGGCGGTGAGCGACGTGGTGCTCTTCCTCGGGCTCGGCGTCGCGTTCGTCACCGCGCTGCGCCTCGACCCCAAGGTGCGCGAATTCGAGGGCGAGGTGGTGCTGGCGCTCGGCGCCCATCCAGACGACATCGAGCTCGGCTGCGCGGGGCTGATCCTCAAGCTGAAGGCGAGCGGCGCGCGCGTC
>JBJMQJ010000111.1:0-6996 GCA_045802765.1 Myxococcales bacterium | reverse complement strand
GTGCCGCCGGGAACGGGGTCGGGTACGACGCCTACCTAGGCGGCGGCTACGCGGTCCTGGGGCGCCGGCGCAGCGCGAGGCGATCCGGCTCGCGGCCCGCCACGAGGGCACCCTCCTCGATCCCGTTTACACGGGCGCACCATGGCACGACGCGTTGTTGCCACGGTAACCATTCTGGCCGTTGTCGGGCGAGCGGCCGTGCTCGAACTTGCCTCATGACCAGAGGTGAAACCGGCCCCATGCCGCGGAGATGCGCGTACGTCCTAGCGATCATCGTCGCCGCGGCCTGTGGCTCCGGCGTGGCCCCGCCCACCGGTTCACCCCCGCCGGCCATCGCCGTGGGCATCGTCCCTTCTCAGATGACCCTTCTGCTGCAGACGACGCAGCAGTTCACCGTCTCGGTGACAGGTACGCAGGACACTTCGGTCACCTGGTCAGTGCTGGAGGGCGCTTCGGGAGGCACAGTCTCGGCGGACGGGCTGTACACGGCACCGTCAGCCCCCGGCACGTTCCACGTGGTCGCGGCGAGCCACGCGGACGCGTCCAAGAGCGCGTCCGCGACCGTCGTCGTACGCGAGCCTGGAATCCGAGTGACGGTCTCGCCAGCGTCGGTCTCGCTGTCACCGCGCGCGACCACGGACATGGTCGCGGTCGTCACGGGCGCCTCCGACACTTCGGTGACCTGGTCGGCGACCAACGGCACGATCGATCGCGGCATTTTCTTCGCCCCGGCCTCCGAGGGAGAGATCCGCGTGATCGCGACGAGTCGAGCAGACCCGACTAAATCCGCCACTGCGATTGTCAAGGTGGCCGGACCTGTCGATAACGGGATCACGATAACGCCGGCGTCCCCCAGTGCGACAGTAAGTCCACAGACGGGATACCTGTTGTTCAGCGCATCGGTGCATGGGATCTCGGACCAGCGCGTGACGTGGTCAGTGCAGGAAGGCGACGGCGCTGGCTACATGGACCAATCCGGCTATTACCACGCGGGGCTAGTAGAGGGGACGTTCCACGTCGTGGCGACGAGTCCCGTGAATCCCGCCCTCACCGGTGCCGCCCCGATCCGGGTGACTTGGGGCAACCCGGCTGACCACGGCGGCCTCGTGGTGCCGGAAATCGCGGCGACGGCGATCTGGTGGGGCAAGCCCGCCAGTTTTCCTTCTGAGTTGCGCCCTGCCATCGAGGAAGTGTTCGGGGCACTCGATGGCACTCGTTATCTGGCCGTCACGGATCAATACATGCGTGGAGCAAAGTCTCGAGTGCGCTTCGACGGCAGCCTGTCCGACGATTCAGAGCCGCCACCGTCCTGGCCCACGGCGGACCAGGTCTCAGCCAAGGTATGCGAGGTGCTCGATGCGAGTGGCCTCAGCCCGGGCCCCAACCGGTATTACATGGTGATCGCTCCGAGCTTCCCTGCCGGCGCGCCACCGCAAACCTGTGGGTTCCATTCACACGGCATGTGCCACGGGACCACGATCCTCACTGCCTGGTTACCCACGCCCGCGAACGAGCAGTCCTGCCAGTGGTTGACGAGTACAATCTGCGATGGCGCTGCTCGAGTGACGCAGTCACTGGTGAATACCGCCGTCCACGAAGTCGTCGAGGCAATGACGGATCCCCTAGTGGATGCTTGGTTCAATAGCGATTTCGAGCCGGGCGTTGAACTCGCGGACAAATGCAGCTGGACGTACGGTTGTCTGGCTTTCGGATCTCGCCAATGGGCCATCCAATCGATCTGGTCGAACGCCGCCCATGGCTGCGTCGCAGAATGACCCGGCGATCGAACACGCCGTGAGCAGTCGGGCGTGGTGCCTTCACAGCTCGTGTGTTTTCATCAGTTCCTTGGCCGCGTCCACGAAGGCCCGCAGCGCCCGAGTGCTCTGCTCAGAGGCACCTGCGAATGCGGTCTCGAAGGCACCCTCGAAGGCAGGCGCGTCCACGTGGACGGAGCGTCTTGCGCATCTCATTCCGCTTGCTCAGCAGTCGGCAACCCTCGGTGCTTGCGCACGTTGATCGCCTTCCAGCGAAGCTGTTGGGTGGTTCTCTCGCCCGCAATCGCGGATGAGGTGCCGAGACCGCTCGGCTACTCGAAGATGTGCAAGCTGCTCCGCGGTGCCGACGCACAGCTGTGGTTCGAGGACATCGTCGTGCTGGCGGACGTCGTCGCGGACACGCAGCTCTCCGGCGTTTGCGAGGACTCCGAGGACGACAAGTACCTCGCCGCTACCGCGGAGGGACGGGCACGCCATGTCGTCACGGGCGATAGGCGCTTTCTTGCCGTCGGAGAGCATGCGGGCGTGGAAATCGTGACACCACGAGCGTTTCTCGGCTTACTCGGCGCCTGAGCGGACCAGAGCGACGAGCGAGGGCGTCGGATCCTGGTTCGCAGCCGCGCGTTTCTCGTTAGATTCCCGCCGATGAGAACGCTTGGCAGAGCGCGCGTCCGCGCGCGCAAGGAAAGGTTGCCATGAAGCTCTATGGATTCTGGCGCTCGCTCGCGACCTACCGCGTCCGGACCGCGCTCGCCTTGAAGGGCATCGACGCCGAGCAGGTCTCGATCAATCTGCTGCAGGGAAGGCAGCACAGCGAGGAGTATCGGGCGATCAATCCGCAAAGCGTCGTCCCGTCGCTGATCGTCGACGGCGGCCCGCCACTCTTCCAGTCGATGGCGATCCTCGAATACCTGGAGGAAACGCATCCCGAGCCGCCCCTTCTGCCCAAGGACCCGCGCGGCCGCGCGAGAGTCCGCGGTCTGGCGCAGATCGTCGTGAGCGACGGACATCCGCTCGTCGTGCCGCGGATCCGCAGCTATCTCGAGAAGGAGATGGGTCAGGACGAAGCCGCGCGCGACAAGTGGCTCGCGCACTGGACGGTCAAGGCGCTCGAAGCGGTCGAAGCGCACCTGGCCAGCGAGCGCGAGACCGGCCGCTTCTGCCACGGCGATACGCCGACCATTGCCGACGTGTGTCTCGCCTCGCAGGTCTACGGCGCGAAGTTCTTCCACGTCGATACCAAGGATGTGCCGGCGGTGATGCGCGTGTTTGGCGAATGCATGAAGATCGACGCATTCGATCGCTCGCAGCCTCTCAAGCAGCCGGACGCCCCGAAGAACCCCACCCACTGACTCCGAAGGGCTAGAATGCGGATCTGGAGCGAGCATGCAGATCGAGCTGAGCTATGGCCGCGGGATGCTGGCGGTCGAGTTGCCTGAAGGACTCGAGGTGACCGTCATCCGCAAGCCTGCCATGCCGGTGCTCCCTGATCCCTCGGGGGCCGTGCACGCCGCGCTCGCGCGGCCGGCCGGGGCACGCCCTCTCGTCGAGTGCGCGAAGGGCAAGAAAACGGCGTGCGTCCTCATCTGCGACATCACCCGGCCGGTACCAAACGCGCTGCTCCTGCAGCCGCTCGTCCGCGAGCTTCTCGCGGCCGGCGTGCCCGCTTCGGGCATCACGGTCCTGGTCGCGACCGGTCTACACCGTCCGAACCTGGGCGCCGAGCTGGAAGAGCTCGTCGGCGATCCGTGGGTTCTTCGGACGGTCCGCGTCGAGAACCACTACGCGAGAAACGACGAGGACCACGTCGACCTCGGCTTCACCGCGGCCGGCACGCCGGTGAAGCTCGACCGCCGCTTCGTCCACGCAGAGGTCAAGATCGCCACCGGCCTGGTCGAGCCGCACTTCATGGCGGGCTACTCGGGAGGGCGGAAAGTGATCGCGCCCGGCGTCGCGCACCGGGACACCATCACGACCTTCCACAGCGAGCGCTTCATGAGCCACCCGCGGGCGGAGAATTGCGTGCTGGCGGGCAACCCATTGCACGAAGAGCAACTCGCAATCGCTGCGATGGTCGGCCCGGTCCTCTCCGCCGATGTCGTCATCGATGAGCAGCGACGGCTGTCCTTCGTCAGCTTCGGCGAGGTGGTGCAGAGCCACGCGCTCGCGGTGGCGTTCGTCGAGCGCTACGCCCGGGTGCCCGTCTCGCGCAGGTTCAAGACGGTAGTCACCAGCGCCGCGGGCCATCCGCTCGACAAGACCTACTACCAGACAGTCAAGGGGATGGTCGCGCCCCTCGACATCCTCGAGCGAGGCGGGAACCTGATCGTGGCGTCGGAGTGCTCCGAAGGGATGGGCTCGCCCGAGTACGTCCGCGCCCAGCGGAGGCTGATCGCGCTCGGACCCGACGGTTTCGTGCGCGAGATCGAGAAGAAGCGGTTCGCCGACATCGACGAATGGCAAACGCAGATGCAGCTCAAGCCCATGCGCATCGGGCGCATCCACCTCTACTGCGGCGGATCGGTCGACCCCACGCTGACCGGCGTTTCTTCCATCGACTCGGTCGCCCGAGCCGTGCAGGACAGCGCCCGCGAGATGCGCGATCCGCACGTCGCGGTGATTCCCGAAGGACCATACGTGGTCCCTTGCTTTCAGCCGGTGAATTGAGCGGCCCAGAGCTGGCCCGCGACGGCGGACGGCGATGCACCCGGCCGCGAACGCTTTTGCGTGACCCGATGTCGTTCGCCTCGTGCCATCGATAGGCGCCTGCCCGGCCGCCGATCGGCTTGACCAGCGCAAGCCATGCAAAGTTGCCCGCATCGCGGGGAGGCGAGGTTCGCCACGGCCGATCCACGAGCGGCCGAGCGCGATAAACACCCGGGAACACTCCTGAAAAATTCGTTGTTTAAGACCATGGGCGGAGGACGAATTTCGGCCCGACGGGCAGGGATTGCGACGTCGCCTCCACAGGAGAGTCGTGCAGATGGATTCGATCCCGATCGCCGCGGTGCCTCTCGCTACTTCGTGCGCCACCTTCTCCGCGACCGCGTCGGGCGGGATCCTGAGCGGCTCGGGCAGCTCCTCCCTCCAGGTCTTCGCGCGGGCTCCTTGAGCTCGAGCCTCGGCATGATTCGTCGCTCGCGCGTTGCGCGTATTGGTCGCGCGGCCCCGCCGGATCGCCGGGACGGACCTGCGACACCCGGCGCCTTGAAACCTACTGCGGCGCGCAGTTACGACAGTTCAGACCGTCGGAGCGTCCCGGGGAGGTGTACCGTGAGCTCGACACAGCCCCGCTACCCGACCTCGCTGAAGGTCGCCTTTCCTTCGGCGGAGGGGGCCGTCTCGGAACGGGCCACCAACATCAGCGCCGGCGGCATGTTCGTGCGCACCGAGAGGAAGCTGCCTCGCGGTTCGCTGCTGTCGGTCGCCCTCGAGCTTCCCGACGGGTCCGTTCCGGTCCAAGCCAAGGTCATCCACGACGTAGCCCCGGCGCGGGCGCGGACGTCCGCGGGCGACCGCGGGGTAGGAGTGCAGTTCGTCGCCACCGACGATGCGTTCCGCGATCGGCTGGAGCGCTACATCCAGTCGCTGGTCGCCCGGAGCAAGGTGCCGGTCCGCGTGCTGCTCGTCGCGCGGGATCTCTTGCACGAGAAGGGCTGGACGCAGCTCACCGCGCGCGATCCGGCAGGCAGCTACTGCCTCACCGGCGCCTTGTCGAGGGCCGCGGGCGAGGATCGCGAGGCTTACCGGGCCGCGTTGCAGTCGGTCGGACCGCGGCTCAAAGTGCCCGCCTGCGCGTTCGGCGGGTTCAACTGCCACTGCGCGGTGCTGACCTGGAACGACCGCGAAGGCCGCACCAAGAACGAGGTGATCGCCAAGCTCGACGAGGTGATCACCTCGGCCCTCGAGGGCGGCGCCTCCGCGTAGGCCACCGATTCCGCGCGCGCTTCATTCGAAGCGCAACGCGTCGATCGGATCGAGACGGGAGGCGCGCAGCGCGGGATAGAACCCCGCGACGACGCCCGCCAGCCCCGCGAGGACGACTGCGGCCGCCATCACCGCGGGCGAGAGCAGCATCGGCCATCCTGCCTCGACCGCCATGATCTTCGTGGTGGCCGCGCCGACGCCAAGCCCGAAGAGCCCGCCGACCGCGGCGAGCGTCACGGCCTCGGTGAGGAACTGGAAGAGGACGTCCCGGCCGCGCGCCCCCACCGCCATCCGGATCCCGATCTCGCGGGTCCGTTCCGTCACCGAGACGAGCATCACGTTGGCAATCCCGATCGCGCCGACGATCAGCGAGATGAGGGCGATGGCGCCCAGCAGGAGGGAGAGGGTGGCGGTCTGCGCGTTCGCTGCGTTCTGGATCTCCGCGAGGTTGCGCACGTGGAAGTCGTTCTCGACGCCCTGCGCGATCTTGTGCCGCTGGCGGAGGAGAGCCGTCACCTCCCGCTGCACGCCCGCCACCATCTCCGGCGTGTGGGCGCTGACCAGGAGCTGCCCGACGACCTCACCCTGCTGGCCCTGGATGCGGTGGGCGAGCGTGCTCCAGGGCAGGAGGACGATGTCGTCCTGGTCCTGCCCGGTCGATCCCTCGCCTTTCGTCGCCAGAACGCCGATCACCTTGCACGGGACGTGCTTGACGCGCACCTGCGCTCCGATGGGCGAGTTCTCCCCGAAGAGCCGTTCCTTCACGGTGGCGCCGAGGAGGCAGACCTTCGCTCCCGACATCTCCTCCTCGCGCCCGAAGGCCTCACCCTCGGCGAGGGGCCAGTCGCGCACCTGCAAATAGGCGGCGGTGCTGCCGACGATCTGCGTGAACCAGTTCACCTCCGCGTTGACGACCTGCGCGCCCATCTTGTTCAGCGGCGCGACCGCGGCCACGCTCTGCGGCAGCTCGCGCTCGATCGCGCGGCCGTCCTCGAGCGTGAGCGTCTGCATCCCCCCGGCCCCGGTCGAGGCGCCTCGCGTAGACATGGCGCCGGGCGAGATGGTGAGCATGTTCGAGCCGAGCGTGGCCATTTCGCGCGCCACCTTGGCTTCGGCGCCGGCCCCGAGGGCGACGGTGGCTACCACGGCCCCGACGGCGATGACGATCCCCACCATCGCGAGCGCGGAGCGAAGCTTGTTGCGCCGCACGGCGACGATCGCCGTCCGGGTGGACGTGGCGACGTTCATGACGCGACCTCCGCGATCCGGGGCGCGGTCCGCCGCTCGAGCACGC
>JBJMQJ010000110.1:0-4347 GCA_045802765.1 Myxococcales bacterium | reverse complement strand
TGCTCGGGGCTGTCCTACGTGATCGAGTTCTGCGATCAGCCGCGGGCGCGCGACCGCCTCTTCGAGCAGGGCGGCGCCAGGGTCTACGTGGATCCGAAGAGCCTCATCTACTTGAACGGCACGACGCTCGACTTCGTCGACACCTTCCAGCAGAAGGGCTTCAAGTTCCTCAACCCGCAGCAGCGCAGCGAGTGCGGTTGCGGCGAGTCCTTTTCCGTTTGATCGCGACCCTCGCATGCCTGACATCCAAGAGGCCTGCTGGAGCTGCGGCGCGGCCCGCGCTCCCACCGATGCGTTGTGCCGGGCCTGCGGCAAGGTGCAGCCACCGCCGCCTGCGCAGGGCATCCTGGACAAGTTCGCCGTCGTGGGGCTACCGCGGGCGTACGAGCTGGACGAGCGCGCTCTGGAGGAGACCTTCCGCGCGCTCTCCCGCAAGCTGCACCCCGATCGCTTCGTGCGGGCCACTCCGCGCGAGCGCCGCTTCTCGCTCGAGCAGACCACCCTCCTGAACGACGCCTACCGCACGCTGCGCGATCCGGTGCGGCGCGCCGAGCACCTGCTCGCGCTGCGCGGCGTGAAGGTCGCGGGCGAGGAGCGAGGGGGAGCCGCCGCGATGCCGCAGGAATTCCTCGAGCAGGCGCTCGAGGACCGCGAGAAGCTGCTCGAGGCGAAGATGGAAGGCGGCCCCGAGGCCGCCGCGCGGCTCGCGGAAGGAGTCCGGGCCAAGCGGCAGGAAGCGATGGACGAGATCGGACGGGCGCTTCGCGAGGCGAATCCCAGCGACGCGCAGCTGCGGCGGACGGCGGAGCTGCTCGCGCGGCTGCGCTATTACGCCCGATACCTCGACGAGGTCGAGGGACGCGCCGCGGAGATCTGAGCATGCCGCTCTTCCAGATTGCCGAGCCGGGAGAGACGCGCAGCAAGGAAGCGTGCGCGACGGCGGCGGTCGGCATCGACCTGGGCACCACCAACTCGCTGGTCGCGGTCGTCCGCCCGGACCCGCAGACCGGCGCGGGCAAGCCGCGCGCCCTGCCCGTGGACGAAGGATCGACGCTGCTCCCGAGCGTCGTCTCCTATACGGGCGGGAGGACGCCCATCGTGGGGCGGGCCGCGCGCCGGCTGGCGGCGGACGCGCCGCGCGACACCATCGTGAGCGTCAAGCGGTTCATGGGGAAGACCTCCGCCGATCCGGAGACGCGGCGGCTGTCCCCGTACCGGTTCGCCGAAGGCGACAGCGGCACCGTGCGCTTCGAGGTGCGGGGCCGCGCGGTCACGCCGGTCGAAGTCTCGGCGGAGATCCTCCGCGCGCTCAAGGCCCGCGCCGAAGCGCAGCTCGGCATGGAAGTCCGCCAAGCGGTGATCACCGTGCCGGCATACTTCGACGATGCCCAGCGCCAGGCCACCAAGGAGGCCGGGCGGCTGGCCGGGCTGGAGGTGCTGCGGCTCCTCAACGAGCCCACCGCCGCGGCGCTGGCGTATGGCCTCGACAAGCGCAGCCAGGGCACCTTCGCCGTCTACGACCTGGGCGGCGGCACGTTCGACATCTCGATCCTCAAGCTCGTCGAAGGCGTCTTCGAGGTGAAGGCGGTGGGCGGCGATTCGGCGTTGGGCGGCGACGACTTCGACCGGGCCCTCGCCGAGCGGCTGCTCGTCGAGATGGGCCGGACGCGCAACCCACGCCTGGTGCGGCAGGCGATCGACGCCGCCAAGTCCGCCAAGGAGTCGCTCACCCGGACCGATAGCGTCGAGGTGGAGATCGACGGCTTCCGGCGCACGCTGACACGGGCGCAAATGGAGGAGATCATCGGGCCGCTCGTCGAGCGCACCGGTCCGCCCAGCCGCCGCGCGCTCAAGGACGCCGGCGTGCCCGAGGGCAAGGGGCTGGACGGCGTCATCCTCGTCGGCGGGTCGACCCGGGTCCCCGCCGTGCGCGCCTACGTGCGCGAGCTGTTCGGGCTTCCGCCGCTCGCGGACATCGATCCCGACGAGGTGGTCGCGCTGGGCGCGGCGGTGCAGGCGGACCTGCTGACGGCCGAAACGCCGCAGCACGACGTGCTGCTCCTCGACGTGGCGCCGCTCAGCCTGGGCCTCGAGACGATGGGTGGCCTGGTGGAGAAGCTCATCCCGCGCAACACGACCATCCCGACCAGCGCGACGCAGGAGTTCACCACCTTCGCCGACGCGCAGACGGGCATGGACATCCACGTGCTGCAAGGCGAGCGCGAGCTGGTGCAGGACAACCGGTCGCTGGCGCGCTTCCGTCTCTCCGGCATCCCGCAGCTCCCGGCCGGACTGGCGCGCGTCGCGGTCACCTTCCAGGTCGATGCCGACGGCATCCTCTCGGTGACCGCGCGCGAGCAGCTCACCTCCGTCTCGCAGAGCATCACCGTGAAGCCTTCGGCCGGGCTCACCGACGAGGAGATCGAGCGGATGCTGCTCGCCTCGATCGAGCATGCCGAGGAGGACGTGCAGGCGCGGCTCCTGATCGACGCGCGCGTCGAGGCCCAGCGGATCCTCAAGGCCGCCGAGCAGCAGATCGAGAACAATGGCGACCTCCTCGCGCCCGAAGAGCGGCAGGCGATCGAGGCCGCCATGCAGGCGCTGCGCGACGCCGCCGCCGGGAAGGACCACCGCGCCGTGCAGGACGGCATCCAGCGCCTCGATCACGTCAGCGCGGAGTTCGCCAAGCGCGTGATGGACCGCGGCATCGAGCGCGCGCTCAAGGGCCACTCGGTGGGCGAGTTCGACCAGGGCGAGCTGTCGCCGCACGCCCAGAAGGCCTATTCCGCCTTGCGAGACGATTGATGCCGAAGGTGAGGATCTACGATCCGCGCGGCAAGCTGGAAGCGGAGGGCGAGGTCCCCGCCGGCACCAACCTGCTCAAGGCGTCGACGGAGCTGGGAGCGAAGCACGGGTCGGCCTGCGGGGGCGTCTGCTCGTGCTCGACCTGTCACGTCTGGGTGAAGAAGGGATTCGACTCGCTCAGCGAGGCGGAGGACGCCGAGCTGGACATCCTCGACAAGGCGTTCGACGTGAAGCCCTCCTCGCGCCTGGGTTGCCAGGCCGAGCTGGACCACGCCGAAGTCGAGTACCAGATCACCGAGGAATCGGAGAAGACGTGGTACGACGAGCACCCCAAGGAGCGGCACGAGGCCGAGGCGAAGGGCCTCTGGCCGCCGAAGAAGTGAGGTCCGCCATGGCCAAGCCGCTGAAATGGACCGACGTGGAGGACATCGCCATCCTGCTCTTCGAAGCGCACCCCGACGTGGACCCGTTGAGCGTGCGCTTCACCGACCTGCACAAGTGGGTCCGCGAGCTGCCCGGATTCTCGGACGACCCCAACAAGTCGGGAGAGAAGATCCTCGAGGCGATCCAGATGCGCTGGCTGGACGAGCGCGAATGAACGTCGGGGAAGCGAAGAAGAAGCTGCTCAAGTCCGCGCTCGCGTATCCGGACGCCTGGAAGGACCATCCGTGGGGCGAAACGGTCGTCAAGGTGGGCAAGAAGGTCTTCGTCTTCTTCGGCCTTCCCCGCGGCGGGCTGAACGTCACCTGCAAGCTTCCCCACACCTTCGACGTGGCGCTGTCCACCTTTTCCTTCGCCGAAGCGACCGGCTACGGGCTGGGCGCCTCGGGCTGGGTGACGGCGACGTTCGAGGGCAAGGACAAGGTCCCGGTGCCGCTGCTGCTCGAATGGATCGACGAGAGCTACCGCGCCGTCGCGCCCGCGAAGCTGGTCAAGCAGCTTCCGGAGCACCAAGCAGAAGAACGTCGACCGCGTCGCCGGGGTTGAGCTTTCCCTCGCCCGGCTCGATCTGCGCGATGGCGTTGACCGCCGACCACGAGCCGATCTGCATCGAAGACTGCTGCGCGCCGGGCGTGAACACCAGGCGGCCGGAATCGATCGAGGCGCGGCCGCGCGGAAAGAAGGTGAGCCCCTGAATGCGAGACAAGGTGCCGCCGCGCAGCTCGGCGCGCGCGCGCGCTCGCCGCGGCTGCGGATCGCCTTCGAGGATGCGGACGGCGAGCCGCACGAACAGCTCGAATCCCAGCATGGCGGCGGCGGGGTTTCCCGGGAGGCCGAAGACGAGCCGGCCTCGCGAGGCGGTGCCGAAGAGCACCGGCTTTCCCGGGCGGATGGCCACGGTGTGGAACACGAGCTGCCCGCCGAGGCGCTCCAGCGCCGCCTGCGCGTGATCGTGGTCGCCCACGGACGCGCCGCCCGTCGTCACCAGCACGTCGGCCTCCGCGTCCGCGAGCTTCGCGGCGATCTGGTCCACGCTGTCCCTTGCGATCCCCAGCACCACCGGCGCAGCTCCCGCCTCGCGCGCGAGCTGCGCCAGCGCGT
>JBJMQJ010000010.1:0-4018 GCA_045802765.1 Myxococcales bacterium | reverse complement strand
GAACTTCGAGGCCGCGCAGACCTGCACCAACGGTGGCAGGGTCTCGCGCGCGGCGGGCCGACCATAGCGGTCCTTGCGGGCCGCCAGTGCCCGGACGGATCCGGCGAGCGCGCCGTCCGGGTCGGCGCTCTGCTCGCAGAGGCGCAGGAGGAGGTCGGCGTCGCGCGGGACGAGCCCGGTCTCCTCGGGCAGTCGCGGCGCGAGCCGGGCGGCGCGATCGGGCTCCTCCCAGGCCGCCGGGGAGGCGAGCGCCTGCGAAACCTCGTGCATGCTCCCCATCGTAGCAGCGCTCGCGGCGCGGAATTGCTCGGTGCGATCCGCGTCGCTATGCTCCTGACATGGTGCAGCGTCCCCGCGGTCGAGAAGCGCTGGCACCGGAGACGTTCCGCCCCCGCATCGTCCTGCGCACCGTGGTGCTCGCCGCCGATACTCTCTGGATCGGCGTCTTCGTCGCGCTGCTCGGGCTCCATGGCGCGACCAACTCCGCATTCCTCTCCGCCGCGTTCTTCATCGCGCTCTTCACCGCCTGCTCGATGTTCTATGGCCGGCTCGCGTACACGGTGAGCGACGCCGGGCTCACCGTGCGCACCTTCGCGGCCGTGCGGCACTTCTCGTTCGACGACATCCTGCGCGTCGACGTGGTTCCCGGCCTCCTCGGCACGAGCTACGCGGTGCGCACCCGGATGGGGCCGCTGCAGTTCTCGAGCCTGCTCGGCGGGCACGAACGGCTGTGCCACTTGATCGTCCGGCGCGCCGGGCTCGTTTGACCATCGGCTGGCGGCGGTCGGCTGGCGGCTGGCAGTCCATCGCAGGACTGGCGATGGCGCTCACCGCCGGATGCAGCCGCCGCCCTGGCCAGTACGTCGTCCACCGCGCCAGCGGGCCGATTGCGATCGACGGCGTGCTTGCCGAGGCGGCGTGGGATAGCGCGGAGCGCGCCGGTCCGTTCGTTCGCTCCCTGGACGGGAAGCCGTGCGCCGCCCAGACGGTCGCGCGCCTGCTCTGGGACGACGAGAACCTCTACGTGGCGTTCCAGGCCGAGGATTCCGACATCTCGACGCCGTTCTCCATCGACGACGCGCCGCTCTACACCTCGAGCGTGGTGGAGATCTTCCTCAACCCGAGCGGCGATCTCCGCCGGTACGACGAGATCGAGCTCGCGCCCTCCAACGCGCTCTTCGATGCGTCCTTCACCGGGCGCAGGCAGGGGATGGATCTCTCCTGGTCCTCCCGCGCCCGTCACGCGGTCCACCTCGATGGCACGTTGAACGACTCGCGCGACGTCGACCGCGGTTGGACGGCGGAGCTGGCGATCCCGTTCGCGAGCCTGACCGGCATGCCGGCGCCGCGGCCGCGGCGCGGGGACACCTGGCGCTTCAACCTGTACAGGTTGCGGCAGGGACCGGGGCAGCCCGGTGAGGGCCAGGCGTACTCGCCGCCCATGGTCGGCGACTTCCATGCCTTGGAGCGCTTCGCGACGCTCCGATTCGAGGAGTGAACCTATTCGGCTGCGGCTTGCTCGAGAAGGACTCGGTGGCCGTCGCTGATCGCGGTCACCGCTCCGCGGTCCGTGCGCCAGGTCGCGCCGGCGAACGACCGGACGCGATCGACCACCTCCCCGTGCGGGAACCCGAACGGGTTGTGCGCACCGACGGAGAAGACGACGTGCGAGGGGCGGACGGCGCGCAGGAAGGCGTCGGTCGAGCTGGTGCGGCTGCCGTGGTGCCCCGCCTTGAGGACGTCCGCCCGCACATCGCGCCCTGACTGCGCCAGCTCCGCTTCGGCGAGCGCCTCGACGTCGCCGGCGAGGAGGACCGCCACCTCGCCGTGCACCAGCCGCAGCACCAGCGAGTTGTCGTTCGTGGAGCGCGACGGGTCCCAGCCGGATTGAAGCACGTCGATGCGCACGCCGCCCATCTCCAGGGCGCCCCGCTCCGGCTCGCGCACCGGAACGCCGCGCGCCCGCGCGCGTTCGCGCAGCAGGTCGCCGAGCCGGCCGGGTCCGGGCTCGCCAGTCACCCACAGCTCGCCCACGCGCATCTGGTCGAGGACCGCAAACAATCCGCCGGCATGATCCGGATGCGGATGGGTGAGCACCACGGCGTCCAGACGCAAAACGCCCAGCTCCGCCAGCGCGGGAAGGACGGTGCGCGACCCGACGTCCGCTCCCGGAGGCGCCAGGCCGCGCAGATCGCCTCCGCCGTCGACGAGGACGGCGCGGCCGCCGGGCAGCTGCACGATCGTCGAGTCGCCCTGGCCGACGGCAAGGAAGGTGATGCGCAGCGAATTGGAGAGGCTCGGCGAAGCGGCATGGACGAACCCGGTGCAAAGCAGGGCACACGCGGGAAAGAGCGCGCGGCGGATGCGAGTCCGCGCCGGCGGCCGGCGCGGACGGGACCCTGCGGCGAGCGGAGCAGGCCATCCCGCGAGGAGCAGCGCCGCGGCCCACCACAAGAGCGCCGTCCAGGGCGCCGGCGCAGCCACGACGATGCGCGCGTAGGGCAGGGCGGCGAATCCGCGCGCGGCGAGCAGCGTCAGCCCGGCGAGATGGTCGGCCGCCCAGAAGAGCGGCAGCGCCGCGGGCGCGAAGAGCCCGTCGATCGGGACCGCCAGCGAAGCGATGGGAATGGCGAGCAACCCCGGCGCGAGACCGATGGTGTTCGCCGCCACCGACGCGAGCGAAACCCGGTGGAATGCGGCGGCGATCAAGGGTCCGGTGAAGAGCGTCGCCGCAGCCGTCGCGCACGCCAGCCGGATGGCGTGCTCCGCCACGCGACCCGCCATGCGCGAAAGACGGTCGGGTCCGGGAACCGGTGGCAGCGGGCGCGGCAGGAAGTCGCGCAGGGGTTCGGCGAGGACGAGCATTCCCGCGACGCCCGCTACCGAAAGCTGCAGGGCCAGATCGTGCGTCGCCGCGGGATCGACGAGCGCGCATGTCGCGGCCGCGGCGAGGAGCGCGGTGAGCCCGTCGGCGCGCCGCCCGCACAGATCCGCGGACAGCGCCAGTCCCGCGCCGATGCCGGCCCGCACCGCCGGCCATGGCGCGCCGAGGAGCAGGACCTCCGCCGCGACGGCGGGCGCCGCGCAGAGCGACGCGACGGCCGCGGCTCGCCCGCGGCCGGCCCACGGTCCACGGAGCCACAGTCGCTTCGCGACCCAGCGGACGAGCAGGGCGACGATGGCGAGGTGCAACCCGGAGCTCGCCAGCAGGTGCACCAGCCCGCTGGCGGCGAGGTCCTCCTCCACCTCGGGCGGAATCAGCGAGCGGTCCCCCGCGCCGAGAGCCGCGACCAGCCCCGCGCGCGCCGGAGTCGTGCAGACCTGCGCGCAGCGCCTGGCGAACCGGGCCCGCAGCTCGGCTACCGTCTGCCAGAAGCGCGGTGCGGGGGTGAGCACCTCGGCGGACCCGGCGGACCCTTGGTATGCGATCCCGCGCAAGGCCAGATCGCGCCGCCGGTCGCGTTCGCCTGGATTGAGGGCCCGCGGCGGATCGCGGAGCCGTGCAAAGAGCCCGATGCGAGCGCCGCGCCCGACGGCGGGGGCGCCCTCGACGAGGATGAGCGCGAACGGCGGATCGGCCGGTTCGCGCAAGGCGTCTCCAGGGCTGGGTTCCAACCGCTCGATGCGGAGCACCACGGAAAGGCCCCGGGGGCGCGGCTCCGCCTCGAGCACGGTCCCTTCGATGCGCACCGCCTCGCGGCCACCCCGATCGAGCGTCGGATCGACGAGAGCGGCATCGAGCGCTCCATCGCGGCCGGGCTTGCCGGCGGAGCCGCCGCGGACGAGCCCCAGCGCGGCGCACAGACCCAAGGCGGCCGCAGGTCGCCAGCGCAGGGCGCCGAGGGTCCCCGCTGCCGCGGCGCAGCAGGCCAGCGCGAGCGCGAGCCCGAAATCCCGACCGAGTCCGAGATACGCCGCCGCGGCGAACACCGCGCATGCCGCGAGAAGCGGCCGCCCCATCACCCGTCCCCCACGCCGCCAAACAATTGGGGGACACCATAAGAACATGGTGTCCCCT
>JBJMQJ010000109.1:0-3890 GCA_045802765.1 Myxococcales bacterium | reverse complement strand
GCGACCGACGAAGCGGCGCGGACGGGCTGGCTCGGAGCCCTGCGGGATCCGCAGATCGGCCGCGCGATCGCGCTCGTCCATCAGCACCCGGAGCGCGACTGGACGCTGTCTTCTCTCGCGGGGTCCGTCGCCATGTCGCGCTCGGTGTTCGCGGCGCGCTTCACCGAGCTGGTCGGAGAGCCCGCCATGCACTACGTCGCGCGCTGGCGGATGCACGTCGCGCTCGATTGGCTCAAGGAGGACGGCGCCGGAGTCGGCGAGCTGGCCGGTCGCCTCGGGTACCGATCAGAGGCCGCCTTCAGCCGCGCCTTCAAGCGATTCATTGGTGCGCCGCCGAGCGCCGTGCGCCGCCAGCGGCGCCCCCATCGCGAGATTTCGCCAGCCAGTCCGCGCCGCTGAACCGGGCCACCGGCACGCAAGGCCTGAGCGCGCATGCGAGGACACTGCGGCTGGTGGCGCCGGCGGTGCGGTACGCGGCGCGGAGGCGGGCCATCCGGCGAGCATTGCGCATCGTCCAGCGCTGCCCGGCACGCTTCATCCGCGTCTGCACGACGTGCCGGTGGGCGCTCTCGACGGCACCGCTGCCGATGGGGAGACCTTGCTCGCGCAGCAGGCGGTACTTCATTCGGTGCAGGTTCGTCCGGTAGTAGCGGACCAGGTCGTCGAGCGCCTGCAGCGCGTCCGCCTTGTCGCGTCGGCGCTTCTCCACCTCCGGGATGCACTCCATCAGCTCGGCGATGATCGCCTCCGGGCTCTCGGCGAGCAGCGCCTCGGCGCGCTTCTGCCAGAGCGGGAGGTAGGGACTCTCCTCGCCGAGCAGGACCTTTCCGCAGTCGACGGCGTGCTCCACGGCGTGGTGCCAGTCGAGGATCTGCACTGCATCGGGGGCGAGCTGATCGGCCAGCGTCCAGTTGCACGGAGCTCCGTCCCCCACCCAGACGACCAGCGGGACCTCGTCGATCTTCTCGACGTGCAACGCTTCCTCGAGGACCGGGGCAAATTCGCCGAGGCCGTTGACCACGGCGACGTAGCGGGCGCTTTCCCTCACTGGCCGGTTGGCGTCGCTGTCGTAGCGGTAGACCACGCCCACCTTCGCTTCCTTCCACGGCTCGGGGCCGCGGATGGGCAGCAAACTGCCGTCGGCCTCGACGACCAGGACTTCTGCCGGCGCCTCAGTCAGCTTGAGCTCTTCTTGCAACTCGCCCTGGTCGGCCGCCTCGCATTGAGCGCCGACTCGAGCGATCACCCGGCGCAGGAGGTTCTCCGAAATCGGCCTTTGGTAGTGCAGATTCCAACGGGCCGCACACTCGCCGTAGACGTCGTTGATGGCGAAGTCGAGCACGCGCTTCTCCATCTCGCTGGTCAGCTCACCCTCTTCGGGGAGGTTGAGGAGGCGATCCACCGGGTAGAAGCCGTACTTGCACTCCTCGCAGTAGTGGTAGTTGCGCTTGAAGGTGACCCGGCCCGAGAGGCTACGCACTGTGCGCTCCCGGTCGCGCACCTTTACCGGCGTCCGCTTTCCGCATTTCGGACACGCCTTGCCGGTCGGCTTCTCTGGTTTCATCCGGCGGAGCATCGCCTCGATCCCCTGATCGCCGCTGTCCCCTTTGAGCCGCTCGACCGCGAGTTCCATCTCCGTCATCGTCATGTCGTCCCGGTACGTCTCTTCGGCGTGACGGCGGGCCAGCTCCTGCAGCAGCTCGTCCTTCGAGAAGGCCCGAAGGCGCTTTTTGCGTGTCATTCCCGGGACAGATCACAATGGGACAGGCGCTGTGAAGCCCCCTCGCGCAAGCGATCGAAATCGCTTCGCCTTTTTTCAGCCCCGAAAGAAAAACCTCAATCTGGGCGTGCACCCCGATGTCGGGCATGTCGGACCCCCGTGGTAGGAGGAATCGATGCGCAGGGTGGCCCAGCTCAGCTTCGACGACGCTCGGCGGAAGGCGCCCATCGGGCCGCCGCTGACGGTGCTCCCTGACGCCGCCCGGGTCGAGGAGCACCTGGCCCGGCGAGCGACCCCGTTCGTCGCCGGGGAGGTGGCGTGCACGCTGTTGCGGCTCGAGCGCGAGCTCGTCCAGAAGGCCCGCGCCGACGGGAAGTGCCCCAAAGTCGCGTCGCCGGAGGCGCTCGCGCTCCTCTTTCGCGACGTGTGCCGGGAGGAGACGCCGCGCGAGGGGCCGTTCTGGAGCATCCGCGATCAGCCGGGCTTCGCGCGGGCCGCGCAAGACCTGGCGTCCGCGCTCGCCCAGGGGTTGATCGAGCCGGCCGAGCTGCTCCGGCTGCCGCTCCCGGAGACTGCGCGGGAACGGATCGCGCCGCTCGCAACGCTCCTCCTTCGCACGCAGAAAGCGCTCGACCGCCGCGGCCTCGCCGATCCAAATCGGGCGCTTCGCCTCGCCGTGGACGCCCTGATCGATGGAGGAGCGCTTCCCCCTCTGCTGCGGACCGCGGCGGAGCTGACGTTCGACGCCATCCTCGACTGGACTCCGCTTCGCGTGCGGATGGTCGCGGCGCTGGCGGCCCGGATGCGCGTCCGCGTGCGGCTGCCCTGGTCGGCGCAGCCGGACCTGCGGGAGGCGGTCGAGCCCGCGCTGCGCGCCTTCGAGTCGCTGGGAGGCGCGCAGGCCGTCCCCGACCTCGAGCTGTTCGACCCGGCCGACGGATCTGCCCTGGAGGGGTTCCTCCATGCGCTGTTCGGCGGAGGGGCCCCCGCGCGCGGCGCGCCAGTCACCTTGCGCGCGTGCGCCTCGCCGGCCGCGCAGGCACGGGAGGTGGCGCGCACGTGCGCCGACCTCATCGCCGCTGGGGCGCCTCCGGACTCCATCGCGGTCGCGGCGCGCAGCCTGGCCGGCGGCGTGGCGGAGGAGCTCGCCTCCGCGCTCGAGCGGCTTGGCATTCCCTGGCGCGAGCGGCGCGGCCGGCCGGCCCTCGCAGCGCCGCCGATCCAGCTCGCCCTGCGCATCCTGGGGCTCGCGGAGCGTCATTTCCCCCGTGAGGAGCTGGAGCAGGTGCTCAGCTCGCGCCTGTTGTGGCTCCCTGACCACGGGCATCCGATCCCTCCGCAGGCGGCGCTGCGAAGGCTGCGCGAGGCGCACGTCCGGGACGACGCGCTCGACGGCGGCTACGCCGAGAGGCTGCGGGCGCTCGCCGCCCGCCTCGGGGCGCGCGCCCGATCGCGGGCGAGCGAGGCGATCGATCCCGTTGCCGCCGCCTCCGCGCTCGACGACGCCGCTCGCGCCGCCGCCGAGGTGGCCGAGGTTGCCGCCCGCGTCCAGTCCATCCTCGCCGACGTCCGATCCCTCCCCGACCGCGCCACGCTGCGCGCGCACGGCGATGCGCTGCTCGGCCTGCTCGACCATTGGGGAATGCCCAGGCGGCTGCGGCGCGGCGAGCACGACCCCGGAAACGACGAGCCGGGGCCGTTCAGCCGCGCGGCCGCGGCGGCGCTCGCGCGCGATCAGGCGGCGCTCGGCGCGCTCGAAGAGGCGTGCCGGACGCTCGCCGAGGGGGCCGCGGAGCTCGGCGACGCGGACCGCGCATTCTCTCGCGCCGAATGGGTCCAGGTGCTCACCCGGGCGCTCGCGGGAGCGTCGCTGCCGCCGGTAGGGGCGCGCGGCGGTGCGGTGCATCTGGCCGAGCTGCGCGAGCTGGCGGGCCGCAAGTTCGAGCACGTCCTCGTGGTTGGGCTCCTCGATGGCGAGCTGCCCGCCACGCCGCCCGTCGACCCACTGCTGTCCGACGACGACCGGCGTGCGGTGAACCGGGCAGCCGGACGAGGCGTCTTCCGGGCTGCGGCCGCCGACGGAGAGGCGAGCCTGCTGCCGCCGCGGCAGTGCGAAGAACCCCTCCTCTTCCAGCTCGGGTTGTGCGCTGCCGGGAGCCGGGCATGGCTG
>JBJMQJ010000108.1:0-7133 GCA_045802765.1 Myxococcales bacterium | reverse complement strand
TCCCTTTCGAATCAGCTCGCCTTGTCCACGGCGGCGGTTTTGGACGCGATCACGTCCATCAAGTCGGTCCACGAGCCGACGAAGGACTTGGCGCCCTCGTCCTGGAGCCTGCTGGCGAGGGCGTCGACGTCGACGCCCGCGGCGGCGAACCGGGCCAGCACTTCCTCGCTGTCGCCGCCGTCGGCGGTCAGGATGCCGCCCACCGATCCGTGATCGGCGAGCGCCTTCAAAGTGCCCTCGGGCATCGTGTTCACCGTGAAGGGAGCGGCGAGCGACTTCACGTACAGGACGTCCGACGCGCCGGGATCCTTGGTGCCCGTGCTGGCCCACAACAGGCGCTGCGGACGGGCCCCCTCGTTGAAGACGCGCTGCCAGCGCGGAGAGCCCAAGAGCGTGCGGTACGCCTTGTACGTTTTCTTGGCGATGGCGATGCCGAGCTCATTGCGCAGCGCAGCGGGCACCTTGTCCTTCACGGCCGTGTCCCAGCGGCTGATGAACACCGACGCCACCGAGCCGACTTCGGGATCCATTCCGGCATCCACGCGCCGCTCGATTCCGCGGACGAAAGCTTCGGCCGCGGCCAGGTATTGCTGGTGCGAGAAGAGCAGCGTCACGTTGATGGGAATGCCGGCGAAGATCGCCTCCTCGATGGCAGGCAGGCCTTCTTTCGTGCCCGGGATCTTGATGAAGAGGTTGGGCCGGCCGGCGCGCGCGTGCAGGGCCTTCGCCGCGGCGAGCGTGCTGGCCGTGTCGTGGGCGAGGACTGGCGAGACTTCCAGGGACACCCAGCCGTCCACCCCGTGAGTCCGATCCCAGATGGGACGGAAAAGATCGGCGGCCCGGGTCACGTCCTCGATCGCCAGCTCGAAGAACAGGTCCTCGCCCGACTTGCCTTCCTTCGCCTTCTTCCGGATCGCGGCGTCGTAGGAGGAGCTGTTCTTGATGGCGTGGTCAAAGATGGTCGGGTTGGATGTGAGACCTGTGACCGACAGGTCGCTGATGTAACGCTTCAGCGTCCCGCTTTGCAGCAGGTCGCGCGTGATGTTGTCGAGCCAGAGGCTCTGCCCTTCGTCGTGTAGCGTTCCGGTGGCTTTCATCTTCTCTCCTTGGTCATGGCGCCGCCGCCATCGAGCTGGCGGTCGGTGTTCCTTGCGCATCGGCCGCTCGGGCCGAGGCGCGGGTCAATTCTTGGAGCGACTCGAATGCGGGCACGGCCAGCAGCTCGTCCGTCGAGCGCCAGCGCCAGTTGCCTTCCGCGGTGCCGGGCTGGTTCATCCGTGCTTCCTTGCCGAGGTTGAGGACGTCCTGCAGGGGCGCGAGCGCGAGCGCGGCCACCGACGACCAGAGAACACCCAGCAGGGCAGGGGACGCGTCCGTGCTGGTGCCGCCCGGGCGTTTCAGGTAGCGCCACAGGTTGCCGCGCGCGGTGTCCGGCAGATCCTCGTACCACCCACGCGTGGTCGGATTGTCGTGCGTGCCCGTGTACCCGACCGTGTTGGCAACGTAGTTGTCGGGCAGGTGCGGATTGTCGGAATGGCCGTCGAAGGCGAACTGCAGGACGCGCGTCCCGGGGAGATGAAACTCGTCGCGCAGAGCGCTCACGTCCGGCGTGATGATCCCCAGGTCCTCCGCGAAGAAGGGAAGGCCGCCCAATTCCTTTTGCAGGGCGGTGAAGAATCGGGCGCCCGGGCCTGGCTTCCACTCGCCGGTTTGCGCGGTCGGCGCCGCGAAGGGAACGTGCCAGGCCGCGGCGAATCCGCGGAAATGATCGAGGCGGATTGCGTCGACGTGCGCGAGCAAAGCGTGGACGCGGTCGATGCAAAAGCGGTAGTCGTGCGCGGCGAGCTCGTCCCAATCGTAGATGGGGTTGCCCCAGCGTTGTCCGTGCGCGCTGAAGTAGTCGGGCGGCACGCCGGCGACGACGCGCGGCTTGTGCTGGTCGTCGAGCAGGAAGAGCTCCGGATTGGCCCACACGTCGCTCGAATCCGGGGAGACGAAGAAGGGCAGATCGCCGATCAAACGGACGCCTCGAGCGCGCGCGTGGACCTTCAGCCGCGCGCCCTGGCGGAACAAGAGGAACTGGCTGAATCTGACCTGATCGACTTCTTTCGACAGATCCCGACGTGCCCGATCGAGCGCGGCGGGCGCACGCCCGACGATCTCCGCAGGCCACTCGAGGTATGGAGCGCCGCGGTATCTCTCTTTGAGCGCGCGGAACAAGGCGTAGTCGTCCAACCAGTGCGCCTGCGTCTGACCGAACTCTCCGACCGCGGGCTGCAAGTCCTCGCGCGCGCCGGCGCTGAAGTTCCTCCAAGCCGTCTGGAGCAGCGAGTATTTGAATCGCTTGATGGCATCGAAATCGACCGTCGTTGGCGAAAACGAGCAGCCCGCGAAATCGCTCGCGCGAACGAATCCGTCCTCGATCAGCCACTCGGGGCTGATCAAGAGCGCGTTGCCCGCGAACGACGACAAGGCCTGGTACGGCGAGTCGCCATAGCCGGTCGGGCCCAACGGGAGCGCTTGCCAATAAGTCTGTCCCGCCTGGTGAAGCCGGTCGATCCAAGCGATGGCCGAAGGGCCTACGTCGCCGATTCCGTACGGCGAAGGCAGCGAAGTGACGTGCAACAGGATGCCGGAAGCCCGGTAGTCCGTGGGGAACGGGGGCACGTTCACTTGGAGCCCCCGATCGCTCTATCGACCAGGTCCTGAGCCTCGCTCAGGAGGGCGTCGAGGTGCTCCGTTCCATTGAAGCTCTCCGCATAGATCTTGTAGACGCTCTCGGTGCCCGACGGGCGGGCAGCGAACCATCCGGCGGCGGTCACGATCTTGAGGCCGTCGATGGAAGCGTCGTTGCCGGGAGCGCGGGTCAGCTTGGCCGTGATGGGCTCGCCGGCGAGCGTCTCTTCGCGGACGGCTTCGGGCGAGAGCGTCTTCAGCCGCGCCTTCTGTTCGTCGGAAGCCGGCGCGTCGATACGCGCGTAGTACGAAGTGCCGAGCTCCGCCTCCAGCGCCTTGTAGTGCTCGCCCGGATCCTTGCCGGTCGCCGCGGTGATCTCGGCCGCCAGGAGGTCCATGATGACGCCGTCCTTGTCGGTCGCCCAGACAGTGGCGTCGCGCCGCAGGAAACTGGCGCCGGCGCTCTCTTCACCGCCGAAACAGCAGGAGCCGTCGAAGAGGCCCGGCACGAACCACTTGAAGCCGACCGGGACCTCGTACAGCCGGCGGCCCAGCTTCTCGACGACGCGATCGATCATGCTGCTGCTCACCACGGTCTTACCGACCATGGCGTGCGCCCGCCAGCGGGGCCGATGCCCAAGCAGGTAATGGATCGCGACGGTCAGGTAGTGGTTGGGGTTCAGGAGGCCTGCGGAGCGGGTCACCACGCCGTGTCGGTCCGCGTCGGCATCGTTGGCCACGACGACCCGGAACTTGTCCTTCAGGGCAACCACCCGCGCCATGGCGTACGGGCTCGAGGGATCCGTCCGGATCTTGCCGTCGTGATCCACGGTCATGAACGAGAACGTCGGATCGATCGCCGGATTCACCACGGCGACTAGAATCTTGTGGACCGCTCCGATCGCTTCCCAGACCGGCTTCGACGCTCCGCCCAGCGGATCCACTCCGAGCTCGAGGCCGGACTCGCGGATGACGTCCAGGTCCACTACGTTCCCGAGATCGCGGACGTACGGGAGAACGAAGTCCTGCTCATGAGTGGTCGACTTCCTGAAAGCGGTCGCGAGCGGCACGCGTTTGACGCCGGCGTTTCCGACCCGCAACAGACCGTTCGCGCGGTCCTGGATCCACCTCGTCGCCTCGACGTCGGCGGGTCCTCCGTTGGGCGGATCGTACTTGAAGCCCCCGTCCTCCGGCGGATTGTGCGAGGGCGTGATGACGATTCCATCCGCGAGGTGCGCTTTGCGTCCACGGTTGTAGGTGAGGATCGCCCAGGAGATCACCGGCGTCGGCGTGACGCCTCCGTCGCGCTGGATGATCGTCTCCACGTCGTTCGCCGCCAGTACTTCGAGCGCGGTCCGCTGGGCCGGCTCCGAGAGGCCGTGCGTGTCCTTCCCCATGTGGAGCGGACCATCAATCCCGCGAGCGCGGCGGTACTCGCAGATCGCCTGCGTGATGGCCGCAATGTGCGCCTCGGTGAAGGAACCGCGCAGCGAGGAGCCGCGGTGTCCACTGGTGCCGAAGCTGACGAGCTGGGCGGGATCGGAGAGATCGGGCTTTCGCTGGCAGTAGTCGCGCTCGAGCTGCGCGAGATCGACGAGCATCGATCTCGGGGCCGGCTTGCCGGCGATTGGAGACAGCGGATTCGAGGGTTCGTGAGCCATCGCGCGCTCCCTCACTCCACCGGACAAGGACTGACGCGCCAGATGTCGGCCGCGTACTCGGAGATGGTGCGGTCGCTCGAGAACTTGCCGGAGCTGGCCACGTTGAGGATTGCCTTGCGCGCCCATGCATCCCGATCGGCGTAGAGCGCGCACACGCCGCGATCGGCCTCCAGGTACGAGGCGAGGTCTGCCAGGTGCATGTAATGGTCGTGGGTCAGGAGCGTGTCGCGCAGCGGCTCGAACACGCCCGGTTCGCCGCGGCTGAAGTGATCGGAGAAGATCAGGTCCAGCGCGGCGCGCGTCTCCGGCTCATTGTCGTAATGCCAGCGCGGGCTGTACCAGGTCCGGCTCTCCGCCACCTGCTCCGCGGTGAGGCCGAAGAGGAAGAAGTTCTCCTCGCCAGCCTCCTCCGCCATCTCGATGGTCGCGCCGTCGCGCGTCCCGATCGTCAGCGCGCCGTTCATCATGAACTTCATGTTGCTCGTGCCGCTCGCCTCGTAGCCGGCCGTCGAGATCTGGTTGGAGACGTCGCTCGCGGGGATCAGCCGCTCGGCCAGCGACACGCGGTACTCGGGCAGGAAGACGACCTTGAGCCGTCCGCGCACCGCTGGATCGGTGTCGATGGTCGTGGCGAGATTGTTGAGGAACTTGATGATCAGCTTCGCCAGGCGATACGCGGGGGCGGCCTTGCCGCCGAACAAGAAGGTCCGCGGCGCCATCTCGAGGTTCGGGTTTTTCCGCAGCCGATTGTAGAGGACGACGATCCGCAGTGCGTTGAGCAGCTGCCGTTTGTACTCGTGGATGCGCTTGATCTGGCTGTCGAAGATCGAGCCTGGATCGATCCGTTCTCCCGCGGTCGTTCGCAGCCACTCGGCGAAGGCGGTCTTCGCCGCCCGCTTGGTCTGGTGAAATGTCTCGCGGAAGGCCGCGTCGCCGGCGAGCGGGGCGAGCTTTCCGAGCTGGCCCAGATCCGAGATCCAGTCGGGGCCGATGGCATCGGTGATGGCCGTGGCGAGCGAAGGATTGGCGAGCAGCAGCCACCGGCGCGGGGTGACGCCGTTCGTCTTGTTGCCGAACCGCTCGGGAAAGGCCTCCGCCAGGTCCTGCACCGTCGTCGAGCGCAAGAGGGCGGAGTGGAGGGCCGCTACGCCGTTCGTGCTGTGTGAGCCGACGATGGCGAGGTTCGCCATGCGGACATGCTTGTTCGGGCCCTCTTCGATGACGCTCGCGCGTTGGACGCGGCCCTCGTCGCCGGCGAAGCGGCGCCGGATGTCGTCGAGCAGCCGCCGATTGATCTCGAAGATGATTTCGAGGTGGCGCGGGAGCAGTTTCTCGAACCAGTCCAGCGGCCACTTTTCCAGCGCCTCGGGCAACAGCGTGTGATTGGTGTACGCGAGCGTTCGTTGGGTGAGGTCCCAGGCCAGATCCCATCCGAGGTGCGCGTCGTCGAGCAGGATTCGCATCAGCTCGGGGACGGCGATGGCCGGGTGCGTGTCGTTGAGCTGGATGGCGACCTTTTGCGGAAGCGCGCTCCAGTCGGCGTTACCGCGCCGGAACCGCCGGATCAGATCGGCGAGCGAAGAAGCGACGAGGAAGTATTCCTGCACGAACCGCAGCCCTTGCCCTTGGCTGGTGGAGTCGTCGGGATACAGGACGCGAGTCAGAGACTCGGCCGCGAGCGTCTTCGCCAGGGCACCGACGAAGTCACCGTGGCTGAACGTCTGGAAGTCGAAGGATTCGGGAGCGGCCGCCGCCCAGAGGCGCAGTGTGTTGATGGTCTTGCCGCCGTACCCGACCACGGGCCGATCGTAAGGAATGCCGATCAGCTTGGATGGGCGGCCAACGATGGGCCGCAACTCTCCTGCCCCCACGTCGAAGGAGCAGTTCAGGTTGATCTCGATCTTGTCTTCAGGGCGCGCGACTTCCCATGGGTCGGGTCGGCGAAGCCAGTTGTCGGGCTGCTCGCGCTGCCAGCCGTGGTCGATGGACTGCCGGAACATTCCGTACTCGTAGCGGAGCCCATATCCCATCGCAGGCAGCTGCATGGTGGCCATCGAGTCGAGGAAGCACGCGGCCAGCCTGCCCAGCCCGCCATTGCCCAGGCCGGCGTCCGGCTCCTGTTCCAGGAGGCCGAACCAATCGAGGGACTTCTGCCTGACGGCTTCGCGCACGACGGGACCGAGCAAGAGATTCGTGATGTTGTTCGTCAGCGATCGGCCGATGAGGAATTCCATCGAGAGGTAATAGACGCGCTTGGGATTCTCGCGTGCGTACGCCTGCTCGGTGCGGACCCATCGCTGCGAGAGGATGTCGCGGAGGGAACGCGCGACGGCCTCATAGCGCTCGCGCGCGCCAGTCGAGTCGGGATCGGTGACGTTGTCGAAGAGCAGGTGCCGTTCGTAGAACGCCTCGGCGGTGCCGGTCAGCTCGATCTTGCCGCCGTATTGCCGCCGCAGCGTCTCGCGATCGTCGGTGGGCGTCGCTGCTCGAAGGACCGCGGCCTGTCTCGCGCTCATGTGGTCTCCCGGTCGCGCGCGTGCTGCTCGTCTCCGCGCCGTTCGTGATCCATTTCGTCCCAGAGCCGGATGACCGGCTCGGCTCGATCGTGCTCGTAGCCCATCTCGCTCAGGCTCGCCGTGCCGAGCACGAAGTACCTGCCAGCGACCGGCTCGAGCCCGAGCCAGCGCGCCGCGAACATCCGCAGGAAGTGCCCGCTGGAAAAAAGCAGGACGTCACCGCCGATCGCCTGCACCCTCCGGATAACGCGGTCGGCCCGCGCCGCAATCTCTTCCGGCG
>JBJMQJ010000107.1:0-11577 GCA_045802765.1 Myxococcales bacterium | reverse complement strand
GCTCGCCGCCCTCGAGGGACGCAGCTGGGACGCGGTCGTCGACACCAGCGGCTACGTGCCGCGCATCGTGAAGATGTCCGCCGAGCTGCTCGCGAAGCAGGTGCGCCAGTACGTGTTCATCTCTTCCATCTCCGTGTTTCCCGACGACGTGAAGCCCGGTGCGGACGAGAGCACGCCGGTGCAGCAGCTCGCCGAGCCGGGCAGCGAGGAGGTGCGCAAGCACTACGGCGCGCTCAAGGCGCTCTGCGAGCAGGCCGCGGAGGCGGCGATGCCGGGGCGCACCACCAACGTCCGGCCGGGGCTCATCGTCGGACCCGGCGATCCCACCGATCGGTACACCTACTGGCCGGTGCGCATCGACCGCGGTGGAGAGGCGCTCGCCCCCGGGACGCCGGACGATCCGGTGCAGTACGTGGATGCGCGCGACCTGGCCGCCTGGATCGTGCAGACGGTGGAGCGCGGCGCGGTGGGCACCTTCAACGCCACCGGCCCCGAGGGCCCGCTCGGCATCGGCGCGATGCTCGCCTCGTGCGCGAAGGCGGCCGCCAGGCCGGCGTCGCTCACCTGGGTCGCGGAAAAGTTCCTCGAGGAGCACAAGGTCTCCCCCTGGGACGACATGCCGGTATGGACCGGAGCGTCGGGCGGGTTCTCGCGCATCGACTGCAGGAAGGCGATCCGCGCCGGGCTGCGCTTCCGCTCCGCCGACGAGACCGCGCGCGACACGCTGGCCTTCTGGAAGACGTTGCCGGAGGAGCGGCGCAACAAGCCGCGCGCGGGGATCTCCGCCGAGCGCGAGCAGGAAGTCCTCGCCGCCTGGAAGTCCCGGAAGTCGTAGCCACTCGCAAGCGGAGAAGAGACCACTCCGGCACACACGGCGGTTTCCTTAGACGGTCCGTCGATCGCCGATATGGTGGCGGCGCCACCTTTTCGGGAGAGACGATGCACTTCGTCATTGCCGCGCTCCTCGCCGCGAGCGGCGGAGAGCCGGCGCAAGGAGTACAGGCGGAGCCCGGCGCCGGTCGCAGCTTCACCGCCGTGCGCGTGGTCCCCGTCGGCGCCGATGAGGAAGCGGGGCCCGCGGCCGTCCCCGATCGCGCGCCCGTTCCCGCGGCGGAACAGCCAGCGGCGTCCAGCTGGTACTCGCTGTACGAGGGCAACCACTTCGGGCTGCTGGTCGACGGCGGCGTTCCCGGAGGCGCGGGGCTGGCCGGCACGTTCCGGCCCTGGCGTTTCCTCCGCGTCGAAGGCGGCCTCAACTGGAACTACATCAGCGTCGGGTTGCGCGGCGGAGTCACCGTCATCCCCTTTGAGTGGGGCATCACTCCCACCGTGCACCTCGAGGGCGGCCACTTCTTCCCCGGCGACGCGAGCAGATTCACCACCGACTCTGGCGCCAAGCTGCTCCTCGGCCACGTGCCGGAGGACTACCTGTCCGCCTCCCTGGGTCTGGAGTTCGGCTCCCAGCAGCGCTTCGTCTTCTTCCTCCGCATGGGGCTCAGCTGGATCCGCAGCGAGGTGCAGAACATCGCGCAGGCCATCGCGGCGGACAATCCGGGCAGCACGAGCACGGTCAAGTCCGCGGGCAACGTCTCGATGCTGGTGCAGGCGCCGACGGTCAGCGCCGGCGTCCTTCTCTTCCTCTTCTAGGAGCGATGCGATGACCACGACGCTCTCTCGCACGCTGTTCGCCGCCGTCTGCGCCACGCTTCTGGGCTGCGGCGGCAAGCTCGTGTACGGCGAGATGGAGGAGCCGACGCTCGTCTTGAGCCAGCCGCTCGGCCAGACCGTCCCCGGCGCGCCGCCGATTCCCGTCACGGTTCCCCAGAACGTCGTCACCTTCACCTTCCAGGTGCCGGACATTCCGCTCTCCGGCGGCTCGACCACCGCGAACGAGGGCGGCTTCACCATCGCCAGCAGCATGAAGCTGAACCAGGCGGCGGTCATCATGTCGGCGTCGAGCAACGCCGACTTCGACGGGATCGATACGCTGACGTTGACCATCAGCTCCGGCGCGAAGTCCCAGGTGCTCGCGCAGTACACCAAGGATCCCGCGCACCTTCCCGGCAAGAACCTCGTGCTTCGCCGGGCCGAGGACGTCGAGCTTCTCGACTACGCCACCGGGACCGCTCCCAGTGGCAAGACCATCACGCTCGACGTCTCGGGCAGCGGCACGCTTCCCGGGAACGCGTGGACCGCCGACGTCGACCTCGACGTCCATTTGAAGGTCAACGCGGGCTGGCCGTAGGCGCTGTGCAGTCGCGGACAAAGCGCGCCGGAGCAGGAAGCGGCGCGCACCGTCCAGGTGAATAGATCGGCATCGCCCCGAGTCCGCTCGGGGCCAGGGAGGTCCAGGCGGAGGCGAGTGGCCGCCGCGGGCTCCCGGAGCTCCCTGGGCAAGACACATCCGGAGGAGGCCATGCTGCCTCTCGCTGCCGCGCTCCTGGCCGCTTCGGTGGGCCAGGTCGATCCGTCCTCTGGCGTCGTCTCGTATCCGGATCCGCCCCCCTGCGCCGCTGCCGACGTCCCTGGCTGCCTGCCCGGATACAAGGCCCGCATCGATCGCTACGGCCGGCTCGTCTACGCCCGCGACCCGGATTACGATCCGCCTCTCCCTCCGCCGCGGCCGCAGCGCTCGTATCCGCAGTACTCCCGCCCGGCGTCCTGGGCGAGCCCCGCGACCGGCATCCCGCGTCCCGCTCCGGCGCCCCTGCGCGCGGAGGACCGCGGACGCGTGGCGCTGGTCTTCATGCCCGGAGTGTCGTCCTTTGCCACGGACACCCGCTTCGACGAGACCAGGCCCGAGGGGCAGCTCGCCCTCGAGTTCCGCGGAAACGAGGGAGGCGTCCGCTTCCGGCTGGCGGGCGAGTACACTTCCTTCGGAAAGATCGGAGAGCTTTCGTTCAAGTACGATTTCTTCGACGGATTCTTCTTCCGCCCCTTCCTCGGGGTCGGCATCGGCGTCGCTTCCATCAACCCCGATCCCGCGGTCCGCGCGGCCGGCAGCGCCTCGGCGGGGATCGATCTCTACGTCGCGCGCGACTTCTTCCTCACGGGCGAGGTGCGCCGGCGCCTCTTCATGGACGGCACCAACGGTTCCGCCCACGGCCTCGTCACCTCCGACCGCAGGCAGACGTCCTTCCTCGTGGGCATGGGGTTCTATTTCTTCTGAGGCAAGGGCGCGAAGCGCGCGGATACCGCGGCGTCCCGCGCCACCGTGAAGCTGCAGCCCACCGCGCCCGAGCAGTCGCCCGACCAGGCGACGAAGGTGACCTCGTCGGCCGAGGTGGCGAGAAGCGTCACGGGCGTGCCGGCGGCGAACGAGGCCGAGCAGACTCCCGGGCAGTCGATGGCAGGCGGAAGCGAGAGGAGCCGCCCCGGTCCGTCCACGCTGACGGTCACGGTCGCGGCTCCGCCTGGCGAAGCGGACCCGGCCTGGCCGCAGGCCAAAGAGAGGACCGAAGCGATCCCGCTCGCTGCCACGAGGACGCGCACCGCCGCCTCCGAGGCGGACATCTTGGACCCGCTGGCGGACGGCGTCGAGCCTACCGGACCGTCACCGGAGCGGCCGAGGCCGGCCGACCGTAGCGCATCGTCGCGTATCCCGTGAGGAGCCCGACCAGCGTGCCGGGCAGGATGATCTCCGCGTAATGCGACCCCTGCAAAAGCGCGATGCAGAGCGCGAGCAGCGCGCCTACCGCCGTCCCGAAGATCACCGTCCACGAGACGCGCGTGGCCTTGCGGGCGAAGAGGCCGATGAGCGCGCCCGCGATGAGGCCTTTGACGGTCGAGCCGATCACGATTCCCAGCAGCTGCGCTCGGACCTCGGGCGTGAACCACGCCGTCAGCCCGTCGAGGATTCCCAGCGCACCGCCCACCACGACGGCAACTCCGATCCGGCTCATCGTCGCTCCCCTCGTTCGCGCCGGTCAGCCGGCGTCGCCCCTCCATCTGCCGGGCGCGAGAAATCCTTTAACGGTGCGTGAACAGCAGGATCAATCCGCGCCCGACGAGGTACGCGACGAGGATGCCGGCCGCGACCCGGTGGCGCGCCGCGACGCGAACGAGCTTGCGGAGCAGGTCTTCCGGATATGCGGACACCGGAGCCCCTTCGAGGAACCGGTCGACGTCGGCCGCCATCTCCGCGGCGCTGGCGTACCGGTCTTCCGGGCGCGGCGACATCGCCTTGCGCGCGATCGCCAGGAGCGGCGCCTGCGCCCGCGGTGGCAGCAAGGACTGCAGCAGCGCACCGAGCGAAAAGACGTCCGCGCGCGCATCGGCGGTGGCGCTCTTTCCCACGGCCTGCTCGGGCGCCATGAATCCGGGCGTTCCGAGGACGGCGCCTTCTCCCGTGTCCCCAGGCTTCTGCGTCGGTTGCAGTGGAGCCGACGAGCCGTGCGAATGGGAAAGCACCTTCGCCAGTCCCCAGTCGAGCACCAGCACCTCGCCGAACGGTCCGATCATCACGTTCTGCGGCTTCAGATCGCGGTGCAGGACGCCCCGGGCATGCGCGAAAGCGACGGCTTCCGCGATGCGTAGGAAAACGCGCAGAAGCGAAGGCAAGGAAGGGCCGCCCGCGGCATATCGATCGAGCCGCACACCCTGCACCAGCTTCATCGTGTAGAAGGCGCGCCCGTCGCCGAGCCGTCCCACGTCGTGGACGGGGACGATGCCCGGGTGCTCGAGCCGCGCCAGCACCTCCGCCTCGCGGCGCAAGCGGGCCTCCACCTCGGGATCCTGCACGTCGAGCACCTTGAGGGCCACGCGCCGTCCCAGCTCGGTGTCGAGGACGGCATAGACGGTCCCCATGCCCCCGGCGCCGGCGACGCCGTCGAGCCGGTACCGGGTGCCGGAGAGGTCCGGCTCGCGCACTGCCTGCCGCAGCCGCAGGAGCGCGGCGTCGTCCACGCCCGTCATGGTCCGTCCAGCCCGAGTAGCGCGCGCGCCTCCTCGCGCAGCTCCGATTCGCTGCCGGTGCTCTCCCGGAGCAGTTCGAGCAGGACCTCGCGCAACTTCCTCCGCGCCCAGGCCAGCCGGTTCGTGACGTCAGTCGCGGCGATGCCGTGCTGGCGCGCCAGGTCGGCGTAGGAAGGACGCTCGGGTCCCGCGCCCAGGTCGTACTGCTCGAGCAACGCGAAGTGTTGGGACTTCCCCTCGCGCGCGCACAGCTCGCGCAAGCGCAAGAGGCCGGCGGCGAACATGCCCCGCGCCCATTCCCGCTCGAAGAGGACGTCCGGCGCCTCCGCGGTGCTCGCCGCGTTCTCGATCGCGGCGCGGGCGACCTCGAAATCGAAGCCGACCGGCTCGGCGCCGCCGCCACGCTTCAGCCGGCGCGCGGCCCGGCCGTCCTCCGCGGCGACCCGGTCGATGCAGGCGCGGAGGAACGTGCGCAGCCGTGCCCGCGCCGGGTCGAACCTGGCCAGGAGATCCTTCTCGAGCGCATGGGCGAAGAAGTCCTGGGTGAGATCGCTGGCCTCCTCGTGGGGCTTACGCCAGTGCAGCCGGAGGTACCCGTAGACGGGGCGCCAGTACGCCGCCGCGACCGAGGACAAAGCGCGCCGGCGCTTCTCCGCGTCGCCTGTGCGGATCGCCGCAAGCGCCGAGTGCCGGGTCGCCGGGAAACCGCGTGCGAGCTGCTCGTCCGCGTCGGGCGCCATCCGTCCATTCTGCGCCCGAAGGTGGTCCTGACGCCACGGAGTCGATGCGTCAGCGGCGCTCGCGGCCGGGATCGAACGCCGGCGCCGGGACCGGGATCGCCTCGCCGTCGTGGCGGGGATCGCTGGCGCCGAACTTCACGCCCGTCCGCGCGTCGTAGATGACCGCCTGGCCGTAGCCGAAGTTCGGCGTGCGGGGAGGCCGCACCTCGAGCTTGTGCCCGAGCTCGCCGAGCTGCGCGCGGACCTGCTCGGGGACGCTGGACTCGATCTCGACGTCGCAGCCCTCGAAGGTGCCCTTGGTGAAGCGGCCCGCCTCCAGCGCCTGCTGGATGCTCATGCCGTGATCGACCACGTCGACGACGAACTGCGCGTGCGCCTGCGCCTGGTTCCAGCCCCCCATGATGCCGAAACCGATCTTCACCTCGCCCTTCTGCAGGAAGCCCGGGATGATGGTGTGGATCGGGCGCTTGCGCGGCGCGAGCGTATTGGGGAGGCCCGGCTCGAGCGTGAACAGCGCTCCGCGGTTGTGCAGCATGAACCCCTTGTCCTTCGGTACCAACCCCGAGCCGAATCCCGAGTAGTTGCTCTGGATGAGCGAGACGATGTTTCCGTCGCGGTCGACCACCGTCAGGTAGATGGTATCGCTTCCCTTGGCATCGCTCACCGAGGCGAGCTTGGTGGGCTCGACCTTGCAGGCGGCGGCGCGCGGGTCGATGCGCGCGGCCCGCAGAGCAGAGCTCTCCTTGCCGAGCAACTCCGCGACGGGGATCTGTGCGAAGCGCGGATCGCCCACGTAGCGCAGCAGGTCCGCATAGGCCAGCTTCTTCGCCTCGATCATCGCGTGCAGCGAGCGCGTCGAGTGGAAGCCCCACTCCCCCAACGGGAATCGCTCCAGGATGTTCAGCATCTCCAGGGCGGCAATGCCTTGCGAGTTGGGAGGGATCTCGCTGACCGTCCAGCCGCGGTAGGTGGTCTGGATCGGCTGCACCCATTCCGGCTGGAACTCTGCGAGATCGTCGAGGGCCATCGCGCCGCCCTGCTCGCGCACGATGTCCACGATGGCCTGCGCGGTTGGACCCTTGTAGTAGCCGTCGCGCCCTTGCTCGGCGATGCGCCGCAGGGAGCGCGCGAGGTCGGGGTTCTTGAAGATCTGCCCCGCCGCCGGAGCGTGGCCGTCCATCAGGAAAGTGGCCCGCGAGTTCGGATGCTCGGCGAGCATCTTCTCGGAGCGGGCCCACAGGCCGGCGGTGATCTCCATGAGCGGGAAGCCGTTCTCGGCGTGGAAGATCGCCGGGGCGAGCGATACCGAGAGGGGCAGCGCGCCGAAGCGCTTGCGGAGCGCATCCCAGCCGGCGACCACGCCCGGCACGGTGACGGTGAACGGGCCGCGCTGGGGGAGCTTGTCGGCGACGCCCTTGCTCCTGACGAAGTCGGGCGTCATCGCCTTCGCCGACCAGCCGCTGGCGTTCAGGCCGTAGAGCTTGTCCTCCTTCGCCACGTAGACGAGCGCGAAGAGATCGCCGCCGATTCCGCTGCCGGTCGGCTCCATCACGCCGGTAGTCGCGTTGGCGGCGATCGCGGCGTCGACGGCGTTGCCGCCGCGCTCGAGGATCTGCACCCCCGCGGAGGCGGCGAGCGGCTGGCTGGAGGCGACCACGCCGTAGCGCGAGGCAACCACGGAGCGGCCGGGAACGGGTTCGCGAGCGGCGGACGTGTTCGGGGTGGCGGCGGCGAGAAGGACGAGGAGGGCGATCGGCATGTTGGGCCTCCGGGGCGTTTCCTTTACCACTCCGTTTGACCGGTTGCGCGCGGTGCGCCTATCGTCGGATCTCGACCGCTCGGGAGCGAACCATGGCGCACGAAGCGAAGGCGAGGCTGCACCGCTGGGAGTCGATGCCCAAGGAGCGGCTCTCCGAGAAGCTCGACCGGCGCATCATCACGGGCGAGCGGATGATGCTCACGCACGTCTATCTGAAGAAGGGCTGCGTGGTGCCGCGCCACCAGCACGAGAACGAGCAGATCACGTACGTCCTCGAGGGAGCGCTCCGGTTCCGCCTGGGCGCCGAAGGAGCGCAGCAAGTCGACGTGCGGGCTGGCGAGGTGCTGACCATCCCGTCCAACCTGCCGCACTCGGCCGAGGCGCTGGAGGATACGCTCGACGTGGACATCTTCGATCCTCCGCGGAGGGACTGGCTGGACGGCACCGACCAGTATCTGCGGCAGACCTGACGGCGATGGACCTCGGGATTCGCGGCAAGGTGGCGCTCGTCACCGGGGCGAGCTCCGGCATCGGCGAAGCGGTCGCGCTGGCGCTTGCGCGGGAAGGCGCGAAGCTCGCCGTGGCGGCGCGCCGGCGCGAACGGCTGGAGGACGTGGCGGCGCGCGCGAAGGGGGCGGGAGCGCCCGAGGCGCGCGCGTACGTGGCGGACCAGACCGATCCGGACTCGCTCGCGCGCGCCGCTCGAGACGCCGAGGCGCAGCTTGGGCCGGTGGAGATCCTGATCATCAACGGCGGCGGCCCGCGCCCGGGCACGTACACGCAGATGAGCGCCCGCGACTGGGACGCCGCCTATGCGCTCACGATGCAGAGCGCGCTCCGACTGGTCGAGGCGGTGCTCCCGGGCATGCGCGCCCGGCGGTGGGGACGGATCGTCGCGCTGGAGTCCGTCTCGGTCAAGCAGCCCATCCCCGCCCTGGTGCTCTCGAACGCGTTCCGCACGGCGGTCGTGTCGGCCCTGAAGACGCTGTCGGGCGAGGTGGCGGCCGAGGGAATCACGATCAACTCCATCGCCACTGGCCTGGTGGAGACCGACCGCTTCCGCGCCCTCTACGGGACGCCCGAGAAGAAGCAGGAGGCGCTCGCGCGGATCCCGATGAAGCGCGCCGCCTCTCCCGACGAATACGCGCCGCTGGTGGCGTTCCTCTGCGGCGAGCCGGCCCGGTACGTGACGGGCCAGACCATCTCCATCGACGGCGGCCTCACCGCCGGCCTGTTCGGCTGACCGGAGGAGAGCGAATGATCACGGCACGGGTCTTTGGGATGGTCTTCGCGGCGCTGGCCGCGGTGCTCTCGGTGCAGCGCGGAGCGGCGGCGGCCGAGCAGCGGCTCTCCTTCGCCGTCCCCGGAGTGCCTCCGGTGTTCGGCAGCGTGGTCGTCTACGTGGCCAAGGAGGAGGGCTTCTTCAAGAAGCACGGCGTCGACGTGGACGTGCGGCCATTCGACTCGGGCGCGGCGGCCGCGCAGGCGGTGGTGGCGGGAAACCCCGACGTGGCGCTGTCGCCCACGCCGGTCATCGTCCGCATGATCTCGAACGCCGGCGTGAGCCTGGTGGGAATCTACGGGCTGGAGCACCCGGATTGGCTGCTCGCCTCGACCGACCCGGCGCTCGGCAAATGCGCGGACGTGAAGGGCCAGGCGGTGGGAGTCGACTCGGTCGGCGGCGCCCGTTCGGTCGCGCTCGAGCAGCTCATCCGACCCTGCGGGCTGAAGATCGATCAGGTGAGGCTGGTCGCGCTCAGCACCAACGTGGGCGCCGCGATGGTCGCCGGCCAGCTCAAGGTGGGGGTCCTGCATCTCGACGACGTTCCGGTCCTGGAGGAGCAGACCGGGAAGCCGCTCACCGTCATCTCGTCGTTCAAGGAAGTGAACCAGCTCAGCCACTACCTCATCCTGGTCGCGACCAAGGAGAATCTGGCGGCGAAGCGCGACGCCTTCGTGCACATGGTCGCGGGGCTCAGCGATGCGACGAAGTACATGCTCGACCCGCGCAACGCCGATCGCGTCGCGCAGATCGCCACCGTGACCGGCCGCACTCCGAAGCTGGCGAAGGAAGCGCTGCCGCGCTTCGCTGGCATCTCCTTCTGGCCCGTCGGGCACGACGGGCTGACGAAGAAGAACCTCGAGGCGGTGGTGACGGTCGAGAAGGACCTCGGCGGGATCAAGCCGGGCAAGACGCCCGTCGGCTTCGATCGACTCGTGGACCGCAGCATCTGGAAGGACGCCAGCGCGCTCTCGAAGTGAGGCAGCCGGGCGGGCGCTCCGCTGCGCGGCCGCCGGGCGGCTCTTCCCTGAGGCGCCACGGCTGGCCAGCTTGACCTTCGGGCGTGGTGGAGCTCGCCGGCCTCGCCGGGGGAGGGCACATGAGGCGGATCGGGTGCTTGGCGGCGGCGCTGTCGGCGCTGTTGGGGTGCACCTCGACGCGGATGCTGCAGCGCGAAGGCTGCTGGGTGAAGCAGACCGAAAGGTGGCCGGGCAGGGTGTCCGAGGAGCTGGGCTTCTGCACCAAGCCCCCGCCGGTCTGGGCGCAGGATCGCGTCGCGCGGCTCGTCCAGGAATGCATGGCGCAGGCAGACTTCCGCTGGCAGAACCGGGCGCTTGCCGCCTGGACGCGCGGCGATCCGATCCCGCCGCAGGAGTCCGACGACAAGATCGCGCAGACGTGCATGAACGAAGCGTCCGCCGCGCTGCGCCAGGAAGCGGAAAACTCCGCGCTCAAGTCGCGGCTGGCCGAGCTGAGCCAGGACCGCGATTCGCTCCGCAACGTGAGCGAGGGCGATCGCGAGTTCCTCAAGCAGAGCAGCGACAAGATGGTTTCCGCGCTCGGCGAGGCGGCGAAGAAGCCCGCCCCTGCCGCGGTCGCCACGGCGACCAGCACCGGGACGGCGAAAACGGAGAGCGACTTGCGCAGCTCCGAGCAGCCGCCGGTGCAGTCGGCGCCGGCCACGGTGGTCGAGGTCCACGGCACGCCCGCGCAGCCAGCCCAGCCTGCGCCGGTGATGGTGACGCCCCGGACCGTGATCAAGCCGAACGACGGCTGTCTGCAGGCGCGCAAGCCCGCCGCTCGCAGGGGCAGCAATTCCAAGCTGCCCGCGGACGAGCCCGCCTGCCCGAAGACGGCGCAGCCGCCCAGCCCCGTTTCGCTGGGGCCCGTCGGCGCGGACTGATCGAAAGGCGGCTTCTAGCGCGCCGCACTGGCGGGAGCGACCGCGGCCGCTCCGGCGGCGGCGCACTTCCCGTCGTTCTCGGCGAGATCGCCGGAAACTCCCAGCGCGCCGACGAGCTTGCCGTCCACCAGGAGCGGCACCCCGCCGTCGACCGGCACTGCTCCCTCGAGCGCGAGGAGGCGCAGGTTGACGCCGCCCTTCTCCAGACCGTCTTGGAACGCCTTGGTCGGTCGCTTGTAGAGCGCCGCCGACCGCGCCTTGCCGATGGCGACCGGCGCGCTGCCGAGCTGGGTCGTGTCAGCCTTCTCGAAATAGACGAGCGTCCCGGCCGGATCGACGACGGCAATGGCCATGAACCAGCCGTTCCTCTTCGCCTCCGCCGCGGCGCCGGCGGCGACCTTCTTGGCGGTGTCGAGCGAGATCGACGTCCCGATGGGGATTGCGTAGGAGCTGGGCGCGGCCGGCTTGGCGGGCTGCGATGGTTGCGTGGGCTGCTGGGCCGCAGCCGCGGTGGCGACGAGCACGACGGAACCTGCCTTCAGGATCGACTGGAGCGACATGGGGACCCCCTTCTCCGAAGGGCGCATTTATGGCACCAAACGAGGCGCCGCGCTCGGCGCGGCCTCAGATCGGCGCCGGCTGCGGCATCTCGAGGAAGGCGCGCGTGCAATGCCAGAAGAGTTTGCGGTTGATGCCGAGCGCCAGCGAGTGCGCCAGGCCCGGGAGGATGCTGAACTGGCGGTCCGGATTGGGCAGCTTGCGATAGAAGTCGAGTAGGTCCTGCTCGGTCGCGATCCCGTCGTATTCGCCGCGGACGACCAGCGTGGGCGCGAGCACCTTGGCCGGATCGACGACCGGCAGGTTCGCGGTCATGTCGAGATAGGTGCCGGTCGGGATGGTGTCGCCGAAGGGCAGCTCGGCGTCCGCCATCGCCTCGGCCACCGCCAGGTCCGCGCTGCCCGGCTTGTCGCGGGTGAAG